>WRME01000111.1 GCA_009777275.1 Oscillospiraceae bacterium | reverse complement strand
CGCAACTTTGTTGCGGGTTTTGGCCACCCCTCCCCAGGGGGGAATTAGAAATTATGGTATGCAAGCCCCATTCCCCTCTGGGGAGGGGTGCCGCCGCAGCGGCGGGGTGGTCTGCACATCATACACAAAAAACCACACATAATTCCCCTCCCATTTCATACAAAACCCACAACTTTTGTAACCTTGGTTACAAAATAGTTACAACGAGGTTACAAATTATTACAAATGGTTACATTCTATTGCAAAAGCGATTTGGATGGCATATAATATAAACAGAATCCAACGAGTACATAAATCTGCGTTAATGGTTTACCGTCGTATGGAGAAAAATAAAAAATATGAGCGTTACAAAAAACACCTTCCGCATCTAACCGGAGGGTGTTTTTGTATATCACAGCATATCACAGATCGTTCCTTACAATATCGTCTAATGTTTCTCTCTTTACTATGAGTTTGCTCTGACCGTCCTTGACCGTGACAACGGCGGGTTTGGGGATTCTGTTATAGTTTGACGACATGGAGTAGTTATAGGCTCCTGTAGACAGCACTGCGATTATATCGCCTTTTTCTATAGTCTGCACAGGCATATCTTCGCCGATAAGATCGCCGCTCTCACAAGCTTTGCCGGCAAGGGTTATTCGCTCTGTCTTGGGCAGATTAGCGCGGGAAGCGTTGATTATATCATATTTGGCGCCGTATAGCTCATAGCGGGGATTGTCGGTAATGCCGCCGTCTATGATAACATAGGTGCGGACATCCGGAATCTGTTTGATAACACCCGCCGTGTAGAGGGTTATTCCGGCAGGGGCCGCAATAGAACGCCCCGGCTCTATGATTATATAGGGAATGGGTATGTTGAGATCTCCGCATACTTGGGCGATCCTCTCTGCAGTCGCCTTCATATAGCTGTCATATTCACAAGGCTTGTCCTCATCGGTATAGGCTATCCCGAATCCTCCGCCGAGATTCAGTTCCTTTATCAAATGCCCTGTTTCTGCCTTTACCTTTGCTATAAACTCTAACATCACCTTTGCCGCCTCTCCGAAAGGAGCGGTGTCAAATATCTGCGACCCTATATGGCAATGTATCCCCATCAGGTTCAGCTCTTTATGTGCTAATGCGGATTTGACGGCCTTCATGGCATCACCTGAAGCAATGCCGAATCCAAATTTTGAATCTATAGCGCCTGTTCTGATGAACTTGTGCGTGTCCGCCTTCACCCCGGGCTTGAGCCGCAGGGTTATGTTTGCGGTCTTGCCGCCATCGGCACAAAGACGGGCAAGCAGTTCAAGCTCTTCGGTGTTATCGACCACAATGCTCTTTATACCATGCCGGAGAGCAAGTTCCAACTCCCACTCCGCCTTGTTGTTGCCGTGGAAGACGATCCTGCCGACAGGAAATCCCGACGAGACAGCGGTGTGCAGCTCCCCGCCCGAAGCAACGTCAATGCCGCAGTCTTGATCGGCTGTTATGCGGTACATTTCCTTGCAGGCAAACGCCTTTGACGCATAGCAGACAAGCCCGTTCCCTGCGTAATATTTGTCGATAGCGCACTTAAACTCACTCAGATTCCCTCTGATAATACTCTCATCCATAACATAGAGAGGGGTTCCGTGTTTTTCGGCAAGGACGACCGTGTCGGCCCCCCCGAATGTCATGTGGTTTTGTTCATTCACACCTATACTGCTGTTGATTTTCATATACTTCCTCCTGTGATGATTTCATATTGATAGTAGGGTACGCCCACGGGCGGCAGATTGCCGCCCCTACATTATATTTCTTCCGAAATATTGTTTATAATTTCCCGTAATTGTTCGACTCCCTCTCCTGTGACAGAGGAGAAGGGTATCATGGTTATTTGATCGCCATGGGGTATGGCGGTTTTGAGCAGTTCCTTTTGTGACCGATATTCGGTCTTGTTGAGCTTGTCCGATTTTGTCATGGCTATCAAAAACGGGAACTCGTATTCTATCATAAACTCTATCATCTGCAGATCCAGCTTAGACGGAGCGTGCCGCATATCGACAAGCTGAACGACCAGCCCTATGTCACGCTCTCCCGAAAAATAGGCGTCTATGAGTTTGTTCCAGCGCTCTTTCTCTCCTTTGGCAACCTTGGCATAACCGTATCCCGGCAGATCCACCAGGTGAATACCATCGGCATCATAGAAGTTTATAGTAGCGGTCTTGCCCGGCATCGAGCTGACCTTGGCCAAAAGTTTGCGGCCTACCAACTTGTTTATGAGCGACGACTTTCCGACATTAGACCTTCCCGCAAACACGATCTCAACCCTGTCTGAAACAGGCAGCTGATCCGGATTGCCGTATGCCGCAAGAAATGCGGCCTTGTTAAAATTCATAGACTTGTAATCCTTTACTGAATTTGATTAGTCTCTCAAGGGTTCTCCCTCTAAATAGGACAGGTAGAGATATTGGGGGTTTTCATAAAACATACTGCACCCATAATCGCTTATTTTATCGCTTATCCAGGATGAATATACCTCAACAAGAGCATCGGCAGCCGAGATTCCGCTGTCTTGTGCGACAGATATAATCAATCGCTTGAAAACCTTGCCTATATCAAAAACCGTAGGCACTCTGGGAATACCCGCCGTGTTGTCAAAACCTCCTGCGGCTATACCGTGTTTCTCTATTATATCATCAGCGGTGTGTTCTATAGGCATACAATGATATACATCCGCAAGCTCTATATAATGTGCGATTCTATCCCTGCCAATCGCAGACACAACATCGGAACGGCGGTTTTTTGTCACCCTGCCGATATGCTCAATCAGCGAACAGACAAAGAAGACATCGTTGTCTAATTTCGGTTCCCGCCCCGTCATATCTTCACCTCATAACTTTTCAAATATCTCAGGCAATCAAGCGCTGATTCGGTACAAAATACTATCTGATGGGTTGGGTGTTTAAATTTCGCAAGCACCCAGAACTGTTCACGGGTCAATATGCCGTTTACAAAGTCGGCTATATAATTCCACACCTGGTCGTTGGCCATAGCACCCTCGACAATTGCATAACTATGCGATTGTCCGCTTCTGCAATCTACAATAAAATCAAGCCAACGGTCGGTCATGCTGTCAAACTTTAACAGGTCAAGCGTAACAGGCGGCGTGTATTCATATACGCTAACGACAGGTGTGCTGTACCGTTTTGCCCATTTCTCAGCCTGCGGCTGTAACCGTGTGCAGTAAAATCCGCACCCAAAGTCTTTCTCGTTTTTAGAAATGCGAATCTCCGGTCTTTCTATAACGCTATATCCGCCATGATAGACAATCATGTCCTTCTCCTAACTTTTTTTACGGTTCAAGCCATAACGGCCTGATAAATCATAGGCCGATATTTTGGTACTGGGATTTCCTCGTTATCTTCCATTGCCACTTCAAGCCAAAGTTTTTGTGCTATTAAAACCTCGGCAAACGCCTTTTCCGGCGTGTCGCCGAACGCACTGCAACCCCTCAAATCCGGTATGTCGGCAATAAAGCCCTCGTCCTCCGGACTGTAAAATACATTAATATGATAGCAGTTCAATCTTCACCCTCCATTCGCAAATTGTGTTTTTCAATCAATCTCAAAAATTGTCTCACTTGATATGGTTTCGCCTCACCCTTTTCTTCTTGAAGATTGAGAGATTCACGGATAACCATATTCTTGTAAATATTATGGCTTCCGTCTGTTCGTCTATACTTAAAACCAAAAGCCTTTACTAATAGTATAAAATCGTTGTAATTGACGTTTTTACAACTGTTTTGCAGCTGTGCGAGTAGTTTTCGTTTGTTCATAAGCGTTTATACCTTCCTATTACCTTATCGGTGCGGTGAAAGAATCCTAACTGAATCTAAGAGCTCCTCATCGCTATCATAGAACGAGGAGAACGAGAACTGAATGCGAGTTCCATCCGATTCTGTATGTTGCAAGTCTTTCTTCCGTCCATCTCCGCCGGACAGTTCGAAGTGACTATAGGCAGCCATCGCATCTTCCAAAGCAGACTGACCAATCACGAGCCGTTCCCCGATAACAGCCCCAGCAGTGTACATAGAGATTGCCCAATATTCGCTGACAACCATCTTATCCACGCTTGCGTCATCCGGTCTGGGCCAAGCACCGGGCGCATGGACATCCTCCAGAAAAACATCAATTTTAATAAATCCCTCTTCTGTTTCTATAAACATTTCACCGCCCGGCCCATACGAGGTCAATATATCGTAGTCGGGAGGCCTATTAATATCATTAAACTCAAATCCAAAATCGTACAAATCCTGCAAAGTGGTTACGCCCAACTCTATGCGGATGCCATCGCCAAAGTCGAGAATATAGTCTTTTGCGTATGGTCTGTTGTTTTGTGCGACTACATCGCCGCCGGAGCCGGATTCGCTTGTGCTATCGGACACCGATTCGCCGTTGCCGCTGTTCTCAGACTGCGACCGACCGCCGCCGCAGGCGGCAAGGGTGAGCGCCATCAGCATGGCGAGGGTTAGGGTTAGTAGTTTTTTCATGGTGGTTACTCCTTTAATCCTTAGTTTCTGCTTGTTTTAATGCCTTTACATTTATTATAACACGATTTACAGTTTTGTCAATTCCCTTTTAACCACGAAATACACGAAAGACACGAAAATTTATTAAGGGCGGTACGAAATGTTTATTAACCACCGGATGACCGAGGGCGGTCATCCCTACAAGCCCTCTCCGTCATGCTAACGCATGACACCTCTCCCAAAGGGAGTGACGGACAATTAACAGTTGACAATGTACAATGGACAGTTACGGGGATTTGTAATTTCAAGCCCCTGCCCTCTTTCGTAAAGAGGGTGCCGCCGCAGCGGCGGGTGTTTTTTTCGTAGGGGCGGCAATCTGCCGCCCGCAGTTACCGTGAATTACAGTAGGGTACGCACCCCTGTGCGTACCCTGGATACAAAAACACTCTGTTTATGCTATCGGACCAATCCGTCTCGAAATGAAGTCTACATATCGCTCTTGTCAATTTCCCGCAAAATGGAATTAAATACTTTTTTGTCGGGAGCCATTTCACTTTGTTTGACCGAAAGGACAGCCTCCCTTTTGCTGATTGCCGTATTTTGAGTAACGACATTTCCGGTAGTTGTCTGCAAGGCGGGAATAAATCCTTTTCTTTGCATTAACATAAATGCTGCGACTAAAAGCAAAACCCCGAATACAGGCAGCAGCCACAAGGTATTATAAGGATTGCTCCCTTCATTAATGCCGCCGGTGCCGCCCTCAACAGGGTTGACGTTAGCGGCAAATTGTTCCTCTATCCTGTCAATGTCATCAGCATCCGTCAAAACAATAAAGGCTGTGTACTGCTCAAATTTTCGGCTGTATTCTTTGTGTAACGCCATGTGTTCTTCTGTCACAGGGTCACCTGCAAGAGCCAAAAACACCCAGCGGCTATCCTTGCTTAATCTGACCTCGATAATATTGTCGTCTGTTTCTGAAAGCACAAGGATTTGATTGTATGCGTCAAGCCGCAATTGCTGTTCTTCATTGGTCAATGGGGTATCTTCTCTATCAGAAATATATGCGCCGCCGACAAAGGGAACAGATTCCTCCGCCGCAAAAACAGGCAGAGAACAGGTTAAAATCAGTAACAGGGTAATTCCTAACGATAAATTTTTTTTCATACCGCACCTCCGATTAAATACAGGCGAAGTTGTTTGATTGCCTTGCGATAACGCCATAATGCTGTACCTAACGGCATCCCCAATATTTTAGAAATTTCCTTAAATGTAAGGCCGCCGTTAATATGTAACGATACAATCTGACATTCAATCAGCGGCAGGGTTTTCAACGCTTCTTCTGCCGCCAACCTTTCTGAAATATCGGCATCAGGTGAATAGACAAGGTTCTCAAAATCATCCAAATCAGCGAATTGCGGTCTTTTCCTTATGCCGTCAATGGCCAGATTGCGCGCCATCCGGAACAGGTAGGCACGAGGGTTCTTTGCGGTCACGGGCGGGGACTGAAACAGTTTGACAAAAACCTCTTGTAAAATGTCCTCTGCTAACGATTGCTCCTGCGTTATTCGCAGCGCTATCGTGTACATCGGTTTATTCAGTTCTCTGTAGATTTCTTCAAACGCCGTTCGGTCGCCGACTGACACTGCCTGTATTCGGGCTTGCAATTCGTTGTTGGTCATGCCTTCGCCTCCTTTCACCTACTATGACGTATACGGAAGTGATTTTATTGGCGAATTGAGAAATGTTTTTGTTTTTTTTTACCACGAAAGGCACAAAAAGACACGAAATGTTTATTAAGGACGGTGCGAAATGTTTATTAACCACGGATGACCGAGGGCGGTCATCCCTACTGCCCTCTCCGTCATGCTAACGCATGACACCTCTCCCAAAGGGAGAGGCAAGAACACCCACAGAATTTGCGGTATCCACGGTACGCACGGGGGTGCGTACCCTACAGGATTTGTAATTTCAAGCCCCTGCCCTCTTTCGTAAAGAGGGTGCCGCCGCAGCGGCGGGTGTTTTTCTCCGTATGGATAAGGAGATTGGAATTA
>WRME01000110.1 GCA_009777275.1 Oscillospiraceae bacterium | reverse complement strand
GTCATCCGTGGTTATCGCAGCGGCGGGTGTCCTTGCCTCTCCCTTTGGGAGAGGTGTCATGCGTTAGCATGACGGAGAGGGCGGTAGGGTACGCACCCTACCTAAATTCCGCTCGGTCTTCCGATAATGTTATGGTTACATCAAAATTCATATCTCTTCCCGTTGTCAGTCCTTTTCTGAATATGCTTATTTTCAATTTATCGCCCGGTTTTTTTGTTTTAAGTATCGCCGCTACCGAGTCGCCGTCTGATACGGGCGTGTTGTCCATAGATGTTATAATATCGCCTATCTGCACGCCCTGGTTACCTATGTCGGCATCCTTTTCGATCGCCTGAATACTGATACCGACCGGAATGTCGTTTATCCGCGCGGTAAAATCTGATATGACCTGATACTCTATTCCGATCTTGACCCTGTCCTTGACATAGCCGAATCGGTTGAGATCTGATATTATAGGCTCCGCTTCGGTGATGGGTATGGCAAACCCCAGCCCCTCATAGGCGGAGGCTACTATTTTAGAGGAATTTATCCCTATGACCTGCCCGAATTTGTTTACCAGCGGCCCGCCTGAGTTTCCGGGATTTATCGCCGCATCGGTCTGTATAAATGTGGTTGAGTAACCGCCGCCGATGTTTCGGTTAAGTCCGGAGATTATACCCTGAGTAACCGATCCTGCAAGGTCAAGCCCTCCGGGATTGCCTATAGCCATTACCGATTCTCCAACCTTGAGATCCTCCGAGTTTCCAAACTCAGGATAGGGCAGATTTTTTGCCGCTACTTTTATCACGGCAAGATCGGTTCTTACGTCTATTCCTTTGATCTCCGCTTCATATTCGGTTCCATCGTGCAGTACGACCTTTATCCTTGTCGCTACCATGGTCTGACGCTCGTCTAAGAACAACAGATGCGCATTTGTTATGATATATCCGTCTTCGCTCATAATAACCCCGGACCCCTGCCCGTGTGTTTGGAGTGTTATATTCTGCACATAGGTAACGATACCGACTACGCAGGGCCTGACCAGTTCCGCTCTCTGTTCGGGCGTGAGTTCCGAGCCGTCTGACGGTATGGGCGATGAATCGGACGGTCTTGCTACGATATTCATATCGGGGGCGTTTGGGTTTTCTTCGGGAGAAGAGGTAGATGATCCGTTAGATCCCAGCAAATCCGGGACTATATCCCCCATGGCATACATCAGCAATGCTCCCACAAGCAGAAGGGATATGATGCTCACCACTATCAGAGCGGCCTTTAAGCCGCTGTTGGAGCTCTGCTTGACAGGCGGAAATCCTGCGGTTGCGCTGGTGACGTGATTGACCTGAGGGAAATAGGACACAGGCTCCGGCTGTCTCCACACGGGAGGTTGCGGCGGTTGCTCTGCGGGTGTGATTTCATCCACCGGAGGAAAGAATTTGTCAAAATCAAACCCCTCCTGGAGAACGGGCTGCGGCTCTGCGGGCTGAGGCTCTGCCGCCGCTTGCAGTTGGGTAGGAGCGGACTGCGGCTCTGCCGCCGCTTGCTCGATTATGTTTTCCGGGGTAAGTTCTTTTTCTTGCTTAGGTTCTTGTTCAGGACCATATTCCTGACCGAATAATTTATCATCCATATTATATCCATACCTTTCTTGATCATAATTGTTTTCTTTTATCAGGGAGGGCTATTTTTATCTCGGTATAGCTCCCCTCTGTGCTGAATGCCTGTATGTCTCCGCTGTGCATCTTCATAATAGATTTTACTATAAACAACCCAAGTCCTATTCCTTTTTTATCAAGGCTTCTGGATTTGTCGGTCTTATAGAATCTGTCGAATATCAGAGACAGCTCCATCTTAGACAGTCCCTGACCCGTGTTGCGGATAGCTACCGTTGTCGAGTTTGCCTCATGTCCGAAAATAAATTCTATTGTGCCGCCGTGGTTTGTAAATTTGATTGCGTTTTCGACCAGATTGTATATAACCTGATGAATGAGGTCTCTGTCGCCGTATGCTGTGAGTTTTTCACGGTCAAGACCGATTATGTCTATGGCCTTGCTCTCTATAAGCTGTTCAAAGTTTATAACGACATGGACGACCGTTTCGTGTATATCAAAATTGGCGGCGTTCAGCTTATATTCGCCCGCTTCTATCTTAGAGATGTTGAGCATGGACGAAACAAGCCTTGATAACCTGCGAACCTCGTCCGAAACGATTCTCAGATAGGTTTCCTGCTTTGACGGCTCTATAACCCCGTCTAAAATACCGTCGATAAACCCCGATATTGTGGTCATGGGTGTCTTTAGCTCGTGGGATACATTGGCGATAAAATTCCGCTGAACCGCCTCCTGTATCGCAAGATCCGATGCCATGTTGTTGAGAGCCTCGGCAAGCTGACCTATCTCGTCTTCACTCTCTATGCCTATGCGGGCCGACAACTCTCCCCGTCCGAATTTTTTTGTAACCCGTACCATTTCTTTGAGGGGCATGGTCATCTTGCCTGTTGCAAAATACAGTATTATAAAGACAAAGGCGGTCACACCCAGCGATGAAAAGAGGAACATCTGCAATATCTCACGCAGAAACACCGACAGGGTATCAGCGGCGGAGGAGGCGAATATATAACCTGTTATATTGTTCCCGCTGTAATCCCAAACCGCCACGGCGACAATATAATGGTTTTTATCGTATATTCCCCCTAATTTTCCCGTTTCGTTATACTCACCCGCCGCCGCCTGTTCAAGAGCGGCTTTGGGTACGGTGCGGGCGGTATGAACGCAGGGTCTTCCCAAATTTCGTTCGGGGCAGTATATGATCTGTCCCTCGGTATTGGTGAGATATATCGCAGAATCTATAGCGTTTGATAGCACATTAAGCGCAGACTGTGTCAGCGGACCAACCCCTATTCGGGGGAAGAGAGAATCGTTCTGCACCGTCTCGGCGGCACGGACAGCGTTTGACCTAAGCAGAGAGTACCTCTCATACTTAAAATACTGGGATGAAAACAACAGCAAGACCGCACCCAGTATGGTGATACTGCCGAGTATCATAACGGCGCACATAGAGAAGTATTTAAAGAAAATACTCTTACGCATTATTCGTTCGCCTCAAATTTGTACCCAACGCCCCATACCGTTTTAAGCATCCACTTATCACTGACATTCTCAAGCTTTTCACGCAGACGCTTTATATGGACATCAATGGTTCTTGAGTCGCCGTAGTATTCAAACCCCCAAACCTCGTCCAAAAGCTGGTCACGGGTATAGACCCTGTTGGGATTGGACGACAGATGGAACAGCAGCTCAAGCTCCTTGGGAGGGGTGTCTATAACCTTGCCGTCAACCTTCAGCTCATATCTTGTCATGTTCACGCTCAGCTTGTCAAAATTGACCTCACGAATATCGGGCGCGTTGTTTATATGCACAAGTCTGCGTAACACCGCCTTTATCCTTGCGACAATCTCCTTGGTGTCAAACGGTTTTACCACATAATCATCAGCGCCCAGCTCAAGACCGAGCACCTTGTCGAATGTCTCACCCTTTGCCGTCAGCATAATTATCGGCACATTTGATTTTTTTCGTATCTCGCGGCATACCTGCCATCCGTCAAGGTTGGGGAGCATAACGTCCAGCAAAACAAGGTTGGGAGACTGTGCCGAAAACTTTGTCAGAGCCTCTTCACCGTCGTAAGCAATCACAACGCCGTATCCCTCCTTTTCGAGATAGAGCCGCAACAGCTCACATATGTTGGTATCATCGTCTACAACTAATATTTTCTCCATCTTTCCATCTCCTTGTTTTTATAGTATTTCCTTGAGGTAGGTCTATTGTAATTCATAATTTTGAACAAATTTGAAACATAAATAAAAATGACTTTTATATTACCTGACTTTATTTATGTACAGATGTGTATTCGGTTCACAGGCTATTAACATCTTTGCCCTCTTCTTCTGAATCGGATTCTGATTCTTGGCAAAGATGGGAGGTACAGTGGGGACAGCGGCAGGCCTTTTGGCTTATCTTGAGGTCACAGAAGGGGCATTTTCTTTCGGAGGGCGTCTCGTCATCTTTTTTCCGCAGATTCGACAGTCTGTTTATAAACTTGACCATAAAGAAGATAACGAGAGCCATAAGCAAAAAGTCTATGATCTGCCCTAAAAAGGCACCATATCGCAGTTCGAGCAGTTTGTCGCCCGTGTTCCTGAGCGTGAGAGTTCTCTCGGACAGGTCTATATTGCCGATAAGCAGTCCCGTTATCGGCATAATAATATCGCTGACGAAGGATGCAATGATCCTGTTGAGGGTTCCTCCGATGATAACGCCCACAGCTAAATCAATAACATTCCCCCGCAAAGCGAACTCTTTAAATTCTTTTATTATTTTAAGGCTTCTTTTTTTCATACGCTTCACACACTTCACCCGTTGTTTTAAAGACGGTCACCGATGGCGGCCCCGTTGTTTTAAACCCGAAAAATCTGCAGGAATTGGGAAACTTAGGCTCCCAGGTAACGGCATAATACTTACAGCTCATGCAGTTTACCCTCTTGATTTTGTTTGCAGACATACTACGCCTCCTATCTATGGGGTTGTCGGTGGGATTATATTATATCAAATCATGTTGGTTTTGTCTATGAAAAAATACGTTTGGCAATAATATCGCAATATTCTTTGCTTTTTTCAATACCAATATATTTTCTTTTTAATTCTTTTGCGGCAAGTATAGTTGATCCGCATCCGCAAAAAGGATCCAAAACCACCTGCCCTTCAATTGTTGTCATTTCAATTAAATATTTCATTAAAGAAACCGGTTTTTGTGCAGGATGCAACCCTCTATCCTGAGATGTCGTTTTGCACTTTATCACATTAGAGCAAATCTCTAACCCTTTATTAGATAAAGGGTTAGATTTAATCGCAATTTCGTTAAACCCTCCAAGTTCTTGATCTTTTATATTATCAGAAAGCGTGTCGCCGATTTTATATGGCTTCATAAACCATAAAATCGGCTCAAATAACGGTCTGAGATTCCCCACTTTCCAACCTGTCCATTTTTTTTCGTTTATAGCATCTTTTCTTTTTTTATATATTACAGAAACATTTTGCGCTCTATGTGCGGCAGAGTCTTTTTGCCATGCAATCATATCTTTAAAAATAAACCCCGCATCTTCAAGAGCGCATATACATCTATGGGAATAACGTCTCCCGGCAAAGACAAAACAACTTGCTCCGGGTTTTAATACACGCAGCCACTCGTCTGCCCATTTTGAACACCAGTTATAATATTCGTGAGGGATTTTCTTATCCGCCTCCGACCACCCGTTTAATGGTTTGCCGCGCGTTTTAAACAACGCAGATTTTGCTTGTGCGGGACTTTTGCCGAGAAGAGCAGAATTATTATTATTATGCAGAACATCCCATTCGTCATATGAAATACCGTATGGAATGTCAGAAAGAATCAGATGAACAGAATCATCTATTATATTTTTAATTTCAAGTATAGAATCACCGCAAATAACGCTATCCATACTTCCCCCTCCTCGTCACATTGAATTTACGAATTTCTCTATTATTGTAATTCTTTCAAGAATTTTTTTGCTTTTTAATAACTCGAGAATGGCTTCCTCTCGTGTCAATTTTTCTATTTCTGTTTTTACAGAAGATAGGTATTCTAATTCGTTCTTACCCCTGTTGCAAATATCAATTTTACAGTTATTTAGATGCGCTTTAAAATCGCTTATATCCTTTGTGATTCTATCACAGACCATTTTATCAATTATAGGAAATTGGCAATTCATTCTATCGGCATAGGCAGTTTTTTTATCCCTTGATATTCGTTGAGGTGCGTTCCAAATGTTTTCCAAGCTGAAATTTTCATTTTCAATTACATCGTTATTCAATAAGAACAATATGTGTTCCCATGAAAGCAAACAGACCTGATAATCAAGAGCAGATGAATATATTTGACTACTGATTGACGGATACTGAAAATACGGAGCGACTAATAACGCAAAATCATGTTCCGACCCTCTCCAATTACTTAATGTGGAAATTTTAAAATCTTTTTGATTTTTCGCCGTTCTGCTCAAACGAAATGTTTTTGCATCCGCTACTAAAGTATATCCGTGAATACTGGTTGCTATAATATCGGCACTATTGCCCCGTTCATTAACTGCTATTGACGGCATTCCAAATTCGCTGAAACAACGGGCTAATAAGCAGTCTGAAGCCTTTGAATATAATTTTTCAAGTGATGAACTTGCTTCAATAGCCTCAGGAATGATGCCGATTTCTTTAACAATACTAATTACATTTTGCTTTGTAATACTATCGATGTGCGTTTTGACCTCAAGTGTTGCTTGTTTAAAATCGATTTTTTTGTCATTAGATAATTTTGTTATGTATTCTATAAACCTATTAAATTCACCGCTCATGTTCTTTCTCGCTCTCAAAATTGTTTTATTGTGCCAATACAGTATGTTTTGCGTTCCTCTTGCATTATATCAAATCATGTTGGTTTTGTCTATAGGGAAAATTTATGCTCACCGCCCTCTCAGTCGGCGTTGCCGCCGACAGCTCTCCCAAAGGGAGAGCCAAGATTGTCCTATATAAATTTTGTGGGTGTCCTTGCCTCTCCCTTTGGGAGAGGTGTCATGCGTTAGCATGACGGAGAGGGCGTGACGGAGAGGGGGTTTTTCCTTTTTTAAAAATTC
>WRME01000109.1 GCA_009777275.1 Oscillospiraceae bacterium | reverse complement strand
CTCTTGGCGCTCCCTTGGGGAGAGCTGTCGGCGGCAACGCCGACTGAGAGGGCTGAGGAGGTATTATTTATTATGGCTGAGAATAGAACTGCTCGCAGGCGTATACAGCGCGAAAAGAGCAAACGGGAAAAGCAAAGAATCCAAGATAAGCAGGTAAAGCAACAAAACAAGCAGACCAAGCAGAAAAAAACACGCAGGTTTGATAAAACCACCGTGTTGGTCATGTCTGCCATTATAGTTGTGGTTGCCGGTTTTGCTCTGTGGTTTGCCCTGTCGAACGAGGACACGGGCAAATGGGAGATCTACACGGTTACAGATGACCTTAACAGGACCAGGATGGATGTGGAGCTATACATGGAGGAGGATTCTCCGCTGCCCCGCGGATTTAAGGATGTATCGCTGATCATGCTCAACGCCGCCGTGCCTGACGGTATAATCGCAAATGAGTATTTCACCCTCATAAAACTCACCGATGAGGATAAAGAAGAATGGCGGATAGTGCCTTTTAAAAAGGACTTCAGCTTTGATGAGATCACAACCGAACTGGAGCTGGGCGAGAGCAAAACCCACACAATCGGCAGGGATATGTTTGACGCCAAGCTTGGCAAGGGTAATTACGGTATTATAAAGGAAGTATGGTTCAAGGATGAATCACGGGAAAAAGAATCGGTATGGGCAGGGTTTTATATAGATTAACACCCCGCAAGCCGGGTATATTCACCGCTTTTTAGATAGTCGCCGTATTTGCCGAAAAAGACAGGCTTGTTCTTCAGGTGCAGAATATGGGTAGAACTTCTCACGGCGTTGTCGATGTCATGCGAGACCATGATAACGGTGACGCCTTCTTTATTTAGCCTGTTTATGATGTTGTAAAATTCGTTGGCGGCCAACGGGTCGAGACCGGCTGTAGGTTCGTCTAATAGAATGAGTTTTTTCGCCGAGCATAGCGCTCTTGCAAGCAGTACACGCTGCTGCTGTCCGCCCGAGAGTTCACGAAAACAGCGTCTGACAAGATCGCCTATACCCAAGCGTTCCAGGATTTCACGAGCCTTAGCTCTGTCCTTGGCCGAGTAGAAAGGCCGCAATCCGCTCCTGTTTCTGCATCCCGAGAGAACAACCTCCCACACTCCTGCGGGAAAGTCCTTTTGTGCGTCTGTCTGCTGAGGAAGATAGCCTATCTCATTTCGGGACAGACCAAACTCGATACTTCCCCTGTGAATACCGATGAGGGAGAGCAGCGCCTTGACAAGCGTACTCTTTCCGGAGCCGTTTTCACCCACGATACAGAGAAAATCCCCCTGATTAACGCTAAAGGACAATTCTGATAACACTATCTCTCTGTCATAAGCAAGACTTATGTTTCGGCAGTCTATCATCTTCATCTACTTCAATGCTCCCATCAAGACATCGAGATTTTCTTCCATCAGAGAAATGTAGGTAGCGCCATTATCCGCCTGTTCTTTGGATACATTGTGGCAGCTGTGCAGTACGGCTGTCTTTATTTTGGTATCTTCGGCTATGGTTTTGGCTATCTGACCGCTGCTCGATTCGAGATAAAAGACGGTGGTTACGTTCTTTTCTTTTATTGCCGCCTTCAGCCTTTGTATATCCTTGAGGCTTGCCTCTATTTCGGCCCCGCATCCGGGTAATGCCGAATAATACTCCAATCCGTAACGCAGGGCAAAATACTTAAAGGGAAACCGATCGCCGAATACCAAGGTTTTATTCCCTGCCGCCGCAAAAAAATCAGCGAACCTTCTATCCAGCTCATTGAGTGAATTTATATACAGTTCTGCCTTTTCTTCATATGTTGCCCTGTTTGTCTCATCCGCACGGATAACGGCCTCGAGTATTGCCCGGGTAATATCGGCGGCGTTTGCGGGGCTTGTCCACACATGATCATCGTAAACAATCTGCTCAGGGTGATCACATTCGTCGGTGTGCTGATGGTCGTCCTGCTCATCCTGCTCTACAGCATTAACGCAATCTATCAGCCTGAGAACGGACACGGGTTTGTCGAGCGCATTCAGTATACGGTCTACCCACGAATCAGACTCACCGCCTGTGTATATAAAGAGATCGCAATCCTGTATCTGCTGCATACTTCTTGCCGAGGGTTCGTATGAATGTATCTCGGTTCCGGGAGGGATCAGGACCGAGACACGAGCATTATCCCCGCATATCTGCCGGGCAAAATCATAGCCGGGAAAGACGGTAGAGATTATAACAAGACCCGGACTGCCCGAAACGGGTTCTAAGCCGCCGCATCCTGAAATAAAGAACATAATCGCCGCAAAAAACAGGGGCATAATTGAATTTTTCATCAGTAAATCTCCGATATATTTTATTAAGATAGCAGAGCCTGTCCGCCACATATCGGATTATATCATTTTTTCGCAAAAAATGCAAGAACTATTAGATGAGTAATTTCGACAATTCTCCCTATTGATTTTCTTGTGATTTATGTATATAATTAAACTATAGAAAAAAGGTGATTGCTATGCCGACCATTATGCCGATTGTTTATCTGCCGGAGCCGGTTAGAGGGTTTTCTCATATACAGGATGATAAACCCTGTCAGGATGCCTCCTTGCTCATTAGAGGAAGAAGGCATACATTCATTGCGATTTCAGACGGTCACGGCGGCAATCCGTATTTTCGTTCTGATTTGGGAAGTCGGTTCGCCGTAGCGGCGGCAGGAGAGTGCATGACCGACACCAACGTAATATCCGCTCTGAGAATGAGCAAGAAAAGCACCGAAAAAGAGCGTAATCAGGTTATTTTGCAATTAAAAAAGAGCATCCTCTGCCGCTGGAACGCTCTTGTGCATGAACATATGGAAAACAATCCCTTTACCGAGAGTGATTACAACGGGATCGAGCAGAGATATGCCGAGCGATACAGGGCGGGAGAATATGCCGAACAGGCTTACGGAGCCACCCTTATCGCCGTGCTGAGGACAGCTTCTTTCGTTCTTGTGTTGCAGATAGGGGACGGCAGCTGCGTTATAGCAGATAAAGACGGGGTGTTTTCACGTCCCGTGCCTGAGGATGAGAGATGCTTTTTGAACGCAACAACCTCCATCTGCGATGACGATGTTATCGATGCAGACAAGTGCCGTCATTATTACAGCGGCAGTCTTCCGGCGGCAATAATGATCGGCAGTGACGGTATTGACGACAGTTATGTAACCCACGAAAGGATCAACGAGTTTTACAAGGCTGTTTTGAATTTGTTTGTGCAAAAGGGCGAGAAGACCGCAAAAAAAGAGATCGCGCAATATCTTCCCGAACTTACCGAAAAGGGCAGCCGAGACGACATATCCATAGGAGTGATCATAGAGAGAGAAGGGGGGCGTCTTGACGAAAATGAGATGATGTGTTATGATGGTGATGAAAAAGTGAAATGAGGGTGAAAGGATGCAAATGCAAGCATATGAAGGTTATTTTGAAAACGGGCAGTTTTATACTTCGGGACAAATGATACGCATACCTGAACAACGACGTGTTTATATTACAATACTCGATGATTCTGCGGCACAAAACGAAAACGCCCAAGCATGGCATGAATTTTTAACTGAAATAAAAAGCATTGATAATGAAAACTTGTCAGAATTTGAGCGTGTCAGATTTCGTGAGGTGAAACAACATGAATACGCTTGATGGCGGCAAGCATATACGCACTCTTGAACTGGATAAGATACTCGATATGCTCTGTGAGTATACTGCAAGCGGCGATGCGGCCGATGCCGTTAGGGGCATCCTGCCCATGACAGATCCGTCTCTTGTCAAGACAGAGCTTAGTATGACCGATGCCGCATTTACGCTGTCGGCCAAGTTCGGCTCGCCTGTCTTCAGCCGAATAAGCAATCCTGAGGTAAATCTGGGGCGGTGTCAGGTCGGCGCTACGCTCAATTGCGGCGAACTGCTGGGAATAGCCGAGGTTCTCCGTCAGACCAAATCGCTCAAACAATGGCACAGACAATGCGAAAACGCCGATACGCCGCTGTTGGGATTTTTTTCTTCATTAAATCAATGTTCGGCTCTGCTTAGCGAAATCACCGATGCAATTATATCGCAGGACGAAATCGCCGACAACGCAAGCGCCGAGCTATATTCTATCCGCCGCAAAATCCGCACAGCCCAGGACAGAGTGCGGCAGATTCTCGAGAAAATCACACGTTCCTCTACATTGCAAAAATATCTCATGGAACCGATAATCACCATGCGTAACGGACGGTTTGTCGTTCCTGTAAAGTCCGAAAGCAGACAGCATATACAGGGGTTGGTGCATGATACATCATCCAGCGGCGCCACTCTCTTTGTAGAGCCGATGTCGGTTGTTGAGGCAAACAACGAGATAAAACTGCTACAGGAGAGCGAACTGCGTGAGATAGACAGGATACTCTCATCACTGTCGGCATCATGCGCCGAATACGCCGATGATATTCGCACAGATTTTGAGATAATAAAGACACTCAACATATACTTTGCCAAGGCGGCTCTCGGCGCCGAAATGAACGCCGTTGTACCCGCTATATCGGACAACCGTGTTATAAAACTCAAAAAAGCCCGTCATCCCCTTATCAGCAAGGACTATGTCGTCCCTATAGACATAGATCTTGGAGAGAATTACAAAAGCCTGATAATCACCGGGCCCAACACAGGCGGCAAGACGGTATCGCTCAAGACGCTGGGACTTCTCACCCTGATGGCGGCCTGCGGTCTTATGATACCGGCAGGAGCGGGAAGTGTTGTTTCGGTTTTTGACAATGTTCTTGCAGACATAGGCGATGAACAGAGCATAGAGCAGAATCTCTCTACATTTTCATCCCACATAACCAATATAATCCGAATCCTTGAGGTTGCGGGCGGCAACTCGCTTGTACTGCTTGACGAACTTGGCTCAGGAACAGATCCGGCCGAGGGAGCGGCGCTTGCTATCGCCTTGATCGGCAGACTCCGTGACAAGGGATGCCTTTTGGCGGCGACAACCCACTACTCCGAGCTCAAGATATATGCGCTTAACACACCCGATACCGAAAACGGCTGCTGCGAATTTGATATAGACACTCTGCGTCCCACCTACAAGCTGCTCATAGGAATACCCGGCAGATCCAATGCCTTTGCCATCTCAGAGCGGCTGGGGATGGACGGCGGTATTCTCGAAAAGGCGAAATCCCTGCTGACAGGCGAGGATAAGCAGTTTGATGATGTTGTTGACAGGCTGGAGCGGTCACGGCTTGAGTATGAAAAGAAATCGGAAACCCTAAACAAAAACAATCAAGAGATAGAACAGCTGAAAAAGGAAATCACGGTCATAAAAGGATCGATAGAAAAGGATCGCGATCGGCAGCTCAAACAGGCGGCTGAGCAGGCGAAAAAGGTTGTAACAACGGCCAAGGAGCAGGCCGAAGCGTTAATAGAAGAGCTGGACAGCATACGCAAGCAGAAGGATCACGGGGATTTTTCGTCCCTTGCCGCTGCGGCAAAAACCCAGCTCAAAGGAAAGCTTGAAAGACTAAGCGACACGGCCGACCCTGTCGTCCCAAAAAAAGATGATAACTACAAACTCCCAAGACCGCTCAAAATCGGTGACGGGGTCATTGTATCGGACATAGACAAAAAAGGCACGGTCATAAGCATATCGGGCAAGACCGTGACCGTCCAGGCGGGCATAATGAAGATGCGGATAAACGAGGACAATCTGCGGCTCGATCTTGGCGGGGAAAAGCCTGTATTCAAAACAGGCTCGATCAACCGCACCATAAAAAGCAACACCCAACGTGATTCATCAAGCGAACTCAATCTGCGGGGAATGATGACCGATGAAGCGATTATGGTTCTCGATAGTTTTATCGACAACTGTGTCATGGGCAACATAAAAACCCTCACCATAATCCACGGCAAGGGAACAGGAGCCTTGCGAAAGGCGGTAACCGCCCATCTAAGAGGACACTCATCGGTAAAATCCCACCGTCTCGGAACATTCGGCGAAGGCGAAAGCGGGGTTACAATAGCGGAGTTGAAGTGAAAAAACACCCGCCGCTGCGGCGGCACCCTCTTTACGAAAGAGGGCAGGGGGATTGTGTCACATAATAGGAGGAATGACAGGTGAAAAAATGGATAAAAATTCTACTCTTAGGGTTACTGACAATTTTTAACACAGGATATGCTTTTGTATACGCTTATATATTTCCGTTTTTTATAGCAATAGCGTTCTATATGCTAAATGGTGCAGTATGTGATTATGATGCCGCATTTTTTGCCCCTGTTGGATGGTTTTTGATCGCCTTCTTTCCTTTCTTATATCTAATCATCAATGGGATTATTTTTTTTAAATTATGGAGAAAAGAAAAATCGATTTTAGGATTTTGGTTAAAGGTGCTTTTAATTGTTGTTTTAACATTTATTATTGGAGCAAGCATCGCAATTATATTAATAAATATGTTTTCTGAAACCACTTATTTTAATGGAATATTTGAAACTATTAAGGAGAGAGTGGATTATCAAATTAATTACCATGACTGTTCAAAATCCCCATGTTATTAAAAGGCAGACCACCCCGTCAAACACTATCGCAACTTTGTTGCGAGTGTTTGCCACCCCTCCCCAGAGGGGAATTGGAAATTATAGTATGCAAGCCCCTATTCCCCTCTGGGGAGGGGTGCCGCCGCAGCGGCG
>WRME01000108.1 GCA_009777275.1 Oscillospiraceae bacterium | reverse complement strand
TGGATATTCTCCGTTCCGCTACGCTCCACTCCGAATATCCAAAAATTCGATAGCACTTAACATTACCACAAACTTCTTAAATCTAAAATAGACCAAATGTTTGACAACGGGAGAAAATGTCAATTTTTATTTCATATCTAAGTTGACAAGCGGTATTTCTATGTAGTATAATAGCTATGGAGACCTAACACACGCTTCCGTGGCTCAGGGGTAGAGCAGCGCATTCGTAATGCGCAGGCCGTCGGTTCAAATCCGACCGGAAGCTCCAAAAGATGCCTCTAACGAGGCAATGATAAATGATAAATGATGAATGATAAATGATGAATTGTGAATGATGAATTAAAGAAACGCACAAACTCAGCGGCTATTTAAAATAAGGGAAGTGAAAACAACATGAGTAAATATACCTTAATTTGTCCCTGCCATTTTGGTTTGGAGAGCGTATTGAGTTCTGAGGTCAAGCGAATCGGCGGGCAGGATGTAGCCGCTGCAGACGGCAGGGTGTCATTCGGCGGCGATGATGAGATGCTTGCCAAGTCCAACATATGGCTCAGAACGGCCGAAAGAGTGCTGATAAAATTGGGCGAGTTTGAAGCGGTAAGTTTTACAGAGCTGTTTGATAATGTCAAGGAGATACATTTTGAGGATTATATCGGCAAAAACGATGCCTTTCCCGTAAAAGGATGGTCTATAAATTCCCGACTGCAGAGTGTTCCCGCCTGTCAGTCTATAATAAAAAAGGCCATAGTCGAACGCATGAAAGACCACTACAAGATTAGCCGTTTTGCCGAAACAGGACCGATACACGCTATCCAGTTCTCTATCCACAAGAACATAGTAACCGTCATGCTCGATACCTCCGGAATCGGTCTGCACAAACGGGGATACCGCAAGGTATCCAATCTTGCCCCGATAAAGGAGACTTTGGCGGCAGGGCTTGTCGATCTTGCCCATGTCAAGAGGGATTCGATGGTATATGATCCATTCTGCGGATCGGGTACAATCGTGATAGAAGCGGCTATGAAAGCCAAGAACATAGCTCCGGGGCTCAAGCGTTCATTCTTATTTGAGCAGTGGGGTATTATGGATAAAAACATCGTAACCGAAACGAGAATGAAGGCGCTTTCTTCTATTATACACGATGCAGACTTTGCGGGATTCGGCATGGACATTTCTCAGGAAGCGGTCAACCTCAGCAGTATCAACGCAAAAACGGCCGGGGTTAATTCTGCGGTGAGTTTCAGAAAATCTGAGATAAACGACTTTACTGCGAGTGAGGATATTATCGTGATTACCAACCCTCCCTATGGCGAACGGATGCTGGAAATAAGCCTGTCGGAGGAGCTGTACAAGGTTATGGGAACACGATTCTCACAAGCAGGCTGTAAGGCGTATGTCATTTCACCCCATGAGCAGTTTGAAAAGCTATACGGAACGGCGGCCGCCAAAAGACGCAAACTCTATAACGGAATGATAAAATGCCAGTATTATATGTATTATTAAGGGTATTATGGAAATATTAATCAAAATAAACGGAGGTATAAAAAATGGCTGAACTTAAAGGAACAAGGACCGAAAAAAACCTGATGGAGGCATTTGCAGGAGAAAGCCAAGCGCGCAACAAGTATACTTTTTTTGCGGGCAAAGCGAAAAAAGAAGGGTATGAGCAGATAGCGGGTTATTTCACAGAGACCGCCGATAACGAGAAAGAACACGCCAAAATATGGTTCAAACTGCTATGCGGCGGTGACATTCCCGCAACTGCCGACAATCTGCAGTCTGCCGCTGCGGGCGAGAACGAGGAATGGACACAGATGTACAAACGCATGGCGGACGAGGCTCGTCAAGAGGGATTCGATGATATAGCATTCCTCTTTGAAAAGGTCGGAGATATTGAGAAAGAGCATGAGGAACGATACCTAAAATTGCTGAGCAACATTCAAAACGGAGAGGTATTCAGCAAAAAAGAAAAATCGGTATGGATCTGCCGCAACTGCGGATACATTCTCGATAGCCAAAACGCCCCGCCGAAATGCCCGGTATGCGCCCATCCGCAATCATATTTTGAACTCAAGGCAATAAATTATTAATACGCAATAGGGTACGCACGCAAAAACAGGGTACGCACAGGAGTGCGTACCCTACAATCTGCGATAATTAGGGGCGTAACGTTGTAGGGAACGGTCTGTGACCGTTCCGCAGACGTAACATAACCCTATTGGGTTGCTGATCGTGTTACCTTGTTTGAACGCAAGCAACGGGTGCAGGCATAAATCTTTTTAGCGCTGCCGTTTACAACAGCCTTTACACGCTGAACATTCGGTTTAAACATCCTATTGGATCTCCTGTGCGAGTGGGAAACCTTTATCCCAAAGGAAACTCCCTTTCCGCAAATATCACATTTTGCCATCATCTGCACCTCCTTGTAATTAATAAAAATTTCATCGAAAACTATAATAACACATCTGAATAAAAAATGCAATAGTTTTTTATTTTGTTTTTTCCGAAGATTTTTCAGACCACCCCGCCGCTGCGGCGGCACCAGGGGAAAAACACCCGCCCTTGCGAGGGCACCCTCTTTACGAAAGAGGGCAGGGGCTTGTAATTCTAAGCCCCCGTAACTGTCAATTGTTCATTGTACATTGTCAATTGACATCATTCCCCTCTGGGGAGGGGTGGCAAACACTCGCAACAGAGTTGCGATAGTGTTTGACGGGGTGGTCTGCCCCGAAACGCCCTCTCGCTCCGTAGGAATATGGATTTTGGATGTAGGCCGTAGGGTACGCACCCCCGTGCGTACCGTCCTTAATAAACACCCCCCGTTCGTCCGTTGATTATTGCCGACTGAGAGGGCGTAAATGTTTTTTTCACCTTAGTGTTGAAATATATTTTTATATGTGTTATGATTGATGATAATAACACATTAAGGAAAGGATTTACAATATGAATATTATCAGAACATCGGCTGTCGAGCTTGACAGCATACCCGCTATCGCTTATAAGCAAAAACTCTATGCAGGAGGATCGGGTGTTAAGATTTTCAGGCTTGATTCGGACGCATCGGCCGTCTTTACCATCGACAAAGGCACGGGCGAGGGCGTAGCATACGGCAAATACGACATTTCCCTCTTCCCCCAAGATGCCGTTTGTGAGGCGATTGAGATGACCTCCGGACTTCCATACTCATCACGGGGCAAGATAAAGGTTACCCCTATCGAAATCAAGGAAGAAGCAGATGTGGACGAAACCGACCAGGCGGATAAGGTAGACATGGTAGACAGCGATGAATACAAGGCGATACTCAGCCGCTATTCCAACGAACAGGGTAAGCTCAACTATATTCTTATGAATAAGGATTTTATACAGTTTGCAAGCAAGAGCAAGACGGTAAGCAGTATGATTGGCGAGGGTGCATCTGTCAATGACATAGTTGTGTTTATCATCAAGAGCAGGGCGACATTCCTTTCGGGAAAGAAGGAGAGCCTTGACGACAACCAGACATTAGCGTTGATAGAAACCTTAGACGAAATCGATCCCAGAAGTTCCTTTAAAGAACTTACTGCTCATATCAAGAGAATGTTAGCGAGGAGATAGCCATGCGGAATACGGGATTTTCTTTCAGCGGCAAACCGCTTGCATCCTTGTCTATCGGGTGCATGAGGTTCGACGGGCGTGAACAGACCAAAGAGATTGTGCGGCACTGTGCCGAAAACGGTGTGTTGTATTTAGATACATCGCCATTCTATTGCTTTCGCTCTGAGAGCGAGAATACCGAAACATGGGTAGGAAACGCTATCAAGGGCATCCGGGACAAGGTTATACTCTCCGCTAAATGCTCAACGGGAAACGGCGGCAACGAAATAGGCGAGTATAACAAAACCCACGGATTTTCGGTCACAACGGCCGACAGGGTCAGGGAGCTAATAGAGCAGTCGCTGCGGCGGCTGGATGTGGACAGCTTTGATGTATATCAGCTATGGGCGGTTCATACCGATGAGGTCTACCAAGAAGCCTTTAAAAAAGGCGGTTGGCTGGAGGGTGTTATGAAGGCAAAAGAAGAGGGTCTTTTAAGGCATCTCGGAATGACCACCCACAGCGGAAATGCTTTTATCAAAACAGCGGTTGACCAAGGGATTTTCGAGACCATCACGGTTCCGTTCCATCTTATGGATAACTCAAGACTTGAGGGTCTAAAGTATGCCTTAGAGAAAAATGTCGCACCCATCGCCATGAATCCCCTTGCCGGAGGTACGCTGGGACAGTCGGGCAGACCGGCGGCGGCACTGGTCAACAGCGGCATAGAATCGGTGACAGACCTGTCGCTGAGATACATAGAATCATTCGGATTCTCGGCGCTTGCGGGGATGAGCAACATAGATCAGGCAAAGAGAAACACCGATATAATGAAAAAGCCCGCCCTCACAGAAGAAGAGGCAGCGGAGCTTAGAGAGCGCTTTTTAAAGATAGCAAACGCAGAAAAGTTTAAATGCACAACCTGCGGATACTGTATGCCCTGCCCCGAAGGTATCGATATTCCGGGGATATTCAAACTCTGGAACGGCGTTAATGTGCTGGGAAACACCGAAAACTCAGCAGAACTCGACAGAGCCGTATCCCGCATAAACTGCACAAAATGCGGAGCCTGTGAAAAGAAATGCCCCAACAGCCTTGAGATAATAAAGATGTTGGAGAATGTGACGGGGGGATGACAATTAACAATTGACAATGTACAATTGACAGTTATATTAATGCAGAATTAAGAATGCAGAATGCAGAATGTTACGATGGGTAACCACGAAATACACAAAAATCACGAAATGTTGTAATTTCAAGCCCCTGCCCTCTTTGGCAAAGAGGGTGCCGCCGCAGCGGCGGGTGTTTTTTCGTGGTTATTGCAGACGTGGTGGTCTGTAGGGTACGCACCCCCGTGCGTACCGTCCTTTTGCGGCAACGCCGACTGAGAGGGCGTAAAAATACCATTTGACAATTTTCTCATAATGTATTATACTTATTATAGCGTATCACAGCAGTCCTGATTGCGGGGATTGTGGCGGTGTCTTGTTTTCGGCTGACACTCCGAAAGGAGGGTTGGTAGTATGATGACTTTATTTGAACTTATATATATCGTATTAACGAGCATATCGGTTGCTATACAGGTCGTTACATACCGGAACAACAAGAAATAAGCCGCCCTACTTCTAAGGACGGCGGCTTTTTTCGTTTTCTAACGCAATAAGTCAGCCGAACGACACCGCTTGTGGTGCGTGGCAGAGCGGTGGGAGTGTTTGCCGCACTCCTTCCCTCTGTCTCTATTATAACATTGATATACGCACATGTCAACACCCATATTATATTTTTTTTGACATATTATATTTTTTTGACATATCACAATTCTGCATTATATTAGGAGGTATTCCCATGAAAAAATCACATAAGCAAGCACTCACCCTCACCTTAGCTCTCATCATGCTGTTCGCAACTTCGTTCAGCTCGGTTACGGCAGTAGGAGCAGACACGCCGATCTCACTGCAATCGGTGCCGCCGAATGGTGAGACGACTACATTTTTGGATGTGTTCCCCGACCCGGGATTAGCCTCTGCTGTGGCGTGGGAGTTGGGTAAGGATGTGAATAGTGTTGTCAGTGCGAATGAGTTGAAGAGTTTAACATATCTGAGTGCATCGAACAGAAATATAAAAAATACAGATGGTGTACAATATTTGACAGGCTTAACGCGGTTGTCTTTGTCCTACAACCAAATTAGCAATTTCTCTTCGTTTGCAGGATTAACAAACTTAGAGAGTTTGGATTTATCACGCAACCATATTAGCGACACAACTTCACTTGTAAGTTCGCTTGCAGGATTGACGAGCTTAGAAGGTTTGGATTTATCCAACAACCAAATCAGCGACTTCACTCCGCTTGCGGAATTGACAAGTTTAGCATTGTTGGATTTATACAACAACCAAATCAGAGACATATCTCCACTTGCAGAATTGACAGGTTTAGAATATTTGCATTTACATTACAACCAAATTAGCGACATAACTCCACTTGCAGGATTGACAGGTTTAGAGTGGTTGACTTTATCCGCAAACCAAATCAGCGATATATCTCCGCTTACGGGATTGACAAACTTACATAGTTTGCTTTTAGCGAGCAACCAAATCAGCGATATATCTCCACTTGCGGGATTGGCAGGCTTAGAGCGGTTGGGCTTAGACTCCAACCAAATCAGTGACATATCTCCGCTTGCGGGATTGACAGGCTTATGGGGTTTGGGTTTATCGAATCAATCAATTACTCTCGATGACACCGCTATTAACACGCCTACCGCATTTACAATAACGAATACAAATGGCACGATTATACCAATCAATCCAGGTAGCAATGGCACATACGAGAACGAACTGCTCACATGGATAAATACGGGTGACAACCAAGCAACATGGACTTCATCTGTAACTATCGGTAATGTTACTGTTCTTTTCAGCGGGACTGTAACGCAATATGCCTATTATCCATTCACAATCAATGACATCCTCGCAACCCGTGACCACATCCTCGGCACAACTCCGTTTCCTGCAAACGAGCGGACTATGATGGATGTAAACAAGGATGGTGTGATAAACATATTCGATATGCTGGTAATGAGACAGTGGATATTGCGGAGGAGATAGGAAAAACACCCGCCGCTGCGGCGGCACCCTCTTTACGAAAGAGGGCAGGGGCTTGCATACTATAATTTCCAATTCCCCTCTGGGGAGGGGTGGCAAACACTC
>WRME01000107.1 GCA_009777275.1 Oscillospiraceae bacterium | reverse complement strand
CGCTTTTTGTGCTATACTTTTCATGGAAGCTGTCCCTTTCTGTGATTGGTTGGTTCGCACTTACCATTATACCACAGGCCGGGTTCAGCTTCTATTCTATTTAGACCATATCATTGTACCATGTACAGTTTTGAAAATATTTTGGGGGAGGGGTCGATCCCAAAATATTCCACAAAAATATTTCCCCAAACCCTATTGACAATCCATCATCAACGTGGTATACTGGGATATACCAGTAGTCCGCAAGCCGGCAGCGGACGGAAAGGGAGGTTTTGATTTGAAAGCTGTTTTAGAGGACGGGAAGAACATCTATCTCCAAATATCAGAGGCGATACAGGACGATATTCTCGCTGGGCTGATTGGGGAAGAAGAGCTGATTCCGTCTAAAAACCAAATCGCCAAGCATTTTCAAATCAACCCGGTTACTGCGCTCAAAGGGGTCAATTTGTTAGCGGACGAGGGCATCGTCTACCCCAAGCGAGGCATCGGGATGTGCGTCACATCCGGCGCACGGGAGGCTATTCTGCAAAAGCGGCGGAGGGGTTTGTATGAAACCTATGTCCGGGCGCTGATTCGGGAGGCGGAAAAGCTGGGCGTTTCAAAATCCGAACTCATTAAAATGATAGAAAGCGGGGAAACACATGAATAATTTCGCTGTAAAAACGCAGGGGCTTTCGATGAACTACGGCTCCTGCAAGGCGCTGGATTCTTTTGACTTGCAATTAGAACCGGGAAAAATCTACGGGCTGCTCGGGCGGAACGGTGCGGGCAAGACCACACTGCTCAACATCCTGACCGGCAGGCTCTTTCAGTCATCCGGAAATGCCGATATTTTCGGTAAACCTGCCTATGAGAACATAGATATTCTCAGGCAAATCTGCTACATCGAGGAGAAGGGGTTTTACGCACCGACTGTCAAAATATGGCAGGTATTGCAGCTTGCGAGCGGCCTGTATCCAAATTGGGATACGCAGTACGCCGAACGCTTACTGGCCCTGTTTGAACTCGACAAACGCAAGAAATACAAGCAGCTCTCACGGGGGATGGAATCGTCATTGGGGCTGGTCATCGGGCTTGCTTCCCGTGCAGAACTGACCATCTTTGACGAGCCGTCGCTGGGGCTGGATGCGGTAGTTCGGGAGCGTTTTTACGATGCGGTGATTGACGATTTTGCCGAGCATCCACGAACCATCATCATTTCCACCCACCTGATTGACGAGGTCAGCCGCTTGTTCGAGGACCTGATTATCATTGACGGCGGGCGGTTGCTGCTGCAAGCCGACGCAGTCGAACTCAAAGAAAAAGCCTACTACATCAGCGGCAAAGAGCAGGCCGTCCGTGCCGCCGCCGCTGGAACGGTTGTGATGAGCGAGGAGAGTTTTGGCGGCACCTTGATTTTAGCCGTTTACGCCAAGAACGGCCTCCAACAAACGGACGATGTGGAAATTCAGCAAATCCCGCTGCAAAAGCTGTTTGTTCTGCTGATTAACCCACAAATCCACGAAAATTTGAGAAAGGGCGGTGTAATCCAATGAGAATTAAAGCACTGATGAGATATTTTATCTCGACTGCGAAAAACCCTGTCATCATCTTCATCTGCATCTATTTGGCGGGGGCGATTTTCGGTGCGGTTGTTTCATCTATAGCGACAGGGAGCGTCTTTTTTGGCGTTACCGATTCCTCCGATGGGAGCACAAAAAACTGGACGATAAGTATTTTTGCATTTGCCGTTTTCATGCTGATTAGTTCGCTGATTGGCTCACAAAAGGACACACGGTTTTTGATCACCCGTTCGGTGTCACGCAAGGAAATCTTTGCCGCAAACGCATTGTTTATGGCGGTGTTGGCGGGATTTATGAGCCTGCTCCAAATAGCCACAATTCACATTGACGCGCTTGTGAGAATGCTGATGACAGGTGAATCTTTCCGTGGTTTAGAGCTGGACATACAGCATTTTATGGCGCCGAATATGTCAAATCCGCTTGTGTTTTTCGCCGTTTCATTCTCGGTTATGCTTGCAGTCGGAGCCGTCGGCTATCTGTTCGGCACCTGTTTGGCAAAGTGGAAAATCCAGACAATTTGCGTCTGTGCGATTGGATTTGTAGTCTTCATCGCCTGCCTAACGCTGCCCGATTTTGTGATGAATTGGATTGTAGAGCCTTTCAAATTCATGTTCAATGACGAGGGCAACGGGCTGTGGATTGTGCTAAAACAGGTCTGTTTTTCCGCACTGGTCATGGCCGCCTCTTTCCCGATAGCACGGCGTATTACGGCGGTGAAAAGCGGGTGAGGGGTGGTGGTCTGTACGGATGACCGCCCTCGGTCATCCGTGGTTGCGGCAAATTTTGCGGTTTCAAGCCCCTGCCCTCTTTGGCAAAGAGGGTGCCGCCGCAGCGGCGGGTGTTTTTCTCCATCAGGGTCTTGTATTTTACAAAAGTTTGTGTTATGCTGTATAGCATGATTTTATTATAATAAGGAGACAATGAGCAATGAACATAAGTTTTACGCAAAACCCCAACCCGAAACAAAAACCCGCCTCGGCATCCGAGCTCAAGTTCGGGACTATATTTACCGATCATATGTTTGTGATGGATTATGAGGAGGGCAGGGGATGGTATGATCCCCGAATCGTCCCCTATGCGCCTATTAGCCTCGATCCCGCAACCATGTGTCTGCACTATGCGCAAGAGGTATTTGAGGGCATGAAAGCATACAAATCTCCCGCAGGAGAGTTGTGCCTCTTCCGCCCTGAAGAAAATTTTAAGCGTCTGAACAGATCTTCCGCACGCATATGTATCCCGCCGCTGGATGTGGATTTCTGCATAGAGGCGGTCAAAGAGCTTGTCAAGGCCGACAGCGGCTGGATGCCCGAATGGGACGACACCTCGCTCTATATCAGACCGTTTATTATAGCGACCGATAAAAAGCTCGGCGTTCATCCTGCGAGCCATTATTTATTTATGATAATCCTCTCACCTGTCGGAAGTTATTATCCCGAGGGAATAAATCCTGTCAAGATATATGTTGAGGACAATTATGTAAGAGCCGTACCCGGAGGAACGGGATTCGCAAAGGCGGGAGGCAATTACGCAGGGTCACTGTTAGCACAGCAGGAAGCCGCTAAAAAAGGATACGCCCAGGTATTATGGCTGGACGGAAATAGTCACAAGTATATCGAAGAAGTCGGCGCCATGAATGTATTTTTTGTCATAGATAACGAGGTCGTCACACCTGCTCTTACCGGATCGATATTGCCCGGCATCACTCGTATGTCGGCAATCGAGATAATGCGTTCGTGGGGACTAAAGGTAACCGAACGGGCCGTAACGGTTGATGAGATATACGATGCAGGAGCGAACGGCAGACTAAAGGAAATGTTCGGCACAGGAACGGCCGCCGTCATCTCACCCGTGGGCGAACTGATGCACTCCGGCAGACAGCTGGTCATAAACGGCGGCAAGATCGGAGAAATCACCATGAAACTATATAACCAACTGACCGGAATCCAATTCGGCAAGGGTCAAGACGACTTAGGCTGGAGCGTTAAGATTTAGTCGGCGTTCATTTTCGGCGGAAAAAAATCATCGGCGGGAAATTTGATCCTGTTGAATATCTCGGACGGCGTTTCGGTTGTTCCCGAACATTCCTTATCGGGAATACAGAAATCGTATGCCGGAATCATAATCTGCACCGCTCTTTCAAGCTGCACGATTGTGAACAGACCCAGAGTGATCTCGACCGATTTTTCAGGAGAAACACGGCAGAAATCCCCATCGAACAGCCGTGCTACCGCCACCGGTACGGTCATGGAAAAATCGCTTTTATATTGATCGGTATCCTTGAGCTTTGTGTCGAGAATCATAGGCTCAGCTATGTGGACGATAGCTTTCGGCAGACGGTGATCGGGTGACAGCGCGCGTGAAATCGGATTCTCAACGGTATCACGGCTGGTGAATGTTTTGGCATTACCCTCGCTGCCGTATAGTATCACCTTTTTGGTATAGGATGCAAGCCCGTCTACCTTAACGGGACGCCCCACAGGAGAGGTGAACGCCTCAAATGTAACATGAAAAAAGAATGTCATATCCACGCTGTAAAATCCTTTGTTGAAGGGAACAGGCTCGGTGTCAAAATAGGTATGCAGAACCTCCGCCCGTTTTGCCTTGACGGTATAGGCGGCATCGATCACCGCCTGAGCAGAGTTTGTGAAGATCACCCGCATATCCTCCACGCAGTCCTTGTCACGGCAGGAATCATAGATTCTGTGGGTATCCACACACACTGCCTCTTTAAATACATTCGATCCTATCGCTTGGCGCGGCTCGGTATTTTCCGGCATAAAAAACAACCCCCGTATATACGATGTATGATAACAGTTATATCATTACCATAGTATGTCAGGGGTTTTATTTTTGTGCCGAAATATTAGAGTTTTTCAAGTTTTCCAAAGTTAGCCATTAGCTTTTTGGCTCCGACCCTCTCAAAATCCACCTCGACCAACATATCGCCCGCCATGGGGGTCATGGTTACCACCTTTCCCGCTCCGAAGACGGCATGGGTTACGGTATCGCCGACACTGTAGTTTATCTCGGCCTTTTTCTTGGCGGAGGGGTTGATGGTTCGTCTGTTGTTAGGGCCGAATGAGAATCCGCTCTCCCGCTGAACCCTGATAAACTGTACGGCGGCGGTTGTATCGTGCAGTTCGTATAGCTCTTCGGGAATCTCATCGATAAATCTCGATGTCTTTCCCATCCTGGTACTGCCGAATATCATTCGGCGGGAGGCACCCATCAGATAGAGCTGCTGTTTTGCACGGGTGATTCCGACATATGCAAGACGGCGTTCCTCCTCAAGGTCAGAGATCTGCTGGGATGATTGCTGGGAGGGGAATATGCCCTCTTCCATGCCTGCAATAAACACGCAGGGGAACTCAAGACCCTTGGATGAATGGATAGTCATCATAACAACGCAGTCGTCATCGGCGTTGAAGGTATCAATATCGGTGTAGAGCGCGACCTCCTCCAAGAATCCCGCTAATGACGGGCTTTCGTTTGCGGCCTCGTATTTACGGACGGCTGTCTTGAGTTCGAGTATGTTTTCCAGCCTTACCTGACCCTGAACTCCCTGTGTCATAAGATATGCGGTATATCCGGTAAGTTCCATAATCATCTCGATAAGTTCCGCCAAAGGAACATCGGCCTCGGTAAGCTCATCTATCATGGATACAAACTTCATAAGAGTTCCGGATTTTTTTTGCAGGGCAGGGTAGGTATCAGACTGCTTTAGTATATCAAATGCGCTGATACCCATGCTCTCGGTCATGCTGAAGAGGGTATCTATGGTTGTTTCGCCTATTCCACGCTTGGGTTCGTTGATGATACGCCTCAGCCGCACATTGTCGTTATGATTGTTGATAACGCTCAGGTATGCGATAATATCACGAATCTCCTTGCGGTCATAAAACTTTGTACCGCCGAAAATCCTGTAGGGGATTCCCGCACGAATCATATTCCGCTCTATTTCGGCCGATTGTGCGTTTATTCGGTAGAGCACGGCATGGGAAGAAAAACTCATGCCCTTGCGTTTGTTTGAGGTGATACAATCGGTTATGTAACCCGCTTCCTCGTTCTCATCGTTGACCTTGATTTTTTTGATCTTTTCACCCGGTTCGAGCGATGTCCAGAGCTTCTTGCCTTTGCGGCTCTTGTTGTTGGATATAACGGCGTTTGCGGCATCTAAAATAGTTCCCGTAGAGCGATAATTCTGCTCTAACCGTATGACCTTAGCATTCTTAAACTGCTGCTCAAAATTGAGTATGTTTTCTATAGTAGCGCCGCGGAACTTGTATATACTCTGGTCATCATCGCCGACAACGCAGAGATTCTGATGCTCGGAGCTTAGCAGACTTACAAGCATATACTGGACATGGTTGGTGTCCTGATATTCATCGACAAGTATGTAACGGAATCTGTTTCGGTATTCCCCCAAAACATCCGGAAACCGCCGGAACAGCTCAACCGTCTTGCAGATCAAATCATCAAAATCCAGCGCATTGGCTCCCGATAACTTTTTCTCATACCTCGCAAAGACCTTTGCCGCCTCTGCATAGTAATAATCACTGCCCGACTCTGCCGCAAACTCCTTTGCCGTAAGCATACGATCCTTTGCCCGGCTTATAGTTCCCAGTATTTGCTTGGGTACAAACTTTTTATCATCAAGGCTGAGTTCGGACAGACATTCTCTTATAACCCTCACGCTGTCATCGGTATCATAGATGGTAAAGCTCCTCTCATACCCAAGAGCCGCTATCTCCATCCTGAGTATCCTTGCACAGACAGAGTGGAAGGTTCCGGCTGTGATAGCGGCGGCATCATCGCCTACCGTTTTTCTCAGGCGATCTTTCAGCTCGTTGGCGGCCTTGTTGGTAAAGGTTATGGCAAGTATGTTGCGGGGTTTTATCCCGCGCTCGACCATATATGCAACACGGTTGACCAGAACGGTGGTCTTGCCGCTGCCCGCTCCCGCCAATATAAGCACAGGACCCTCAACGGCAAAGACGGCCTCCTGCTGCATATCGTTTAGATGGGAAAATTTTTGTTTTACATCCATATCATTACTGCTCCCGATTTTTTTGTAGTTGATTACATTATAAACCTATTTTCACAAGTTTACAAGAGGATAACGAAAATAAATATGGGGGAGGTCTACAAGCCCTCTCAGTCATGCCCTCTTCCCTCACCCCCCCGGGGGAGCCCCCCCCCCCAGGGGGGGGGAGAACGAAGTAAACGCCGGGTGGGGGGGGAGCGTGTGTGC
>WRME01000106.1 GCA_009777275.1 Oscillospiraceae bacterium | reverse complement strand
CCGCTAAAGAACTGCTTGAAAACTTAGGCTTTTCGGATGAGATAAACGATACGGTTGATATAAAAAAATGGGAATTTTATTAATATTATATTGATAGATTATATTGATAGGATTGATGTGTTTATGGCTGTATTGCAGGAATGGCTGTCGTCTGCGGGTATAAATTATATATCGGATGCCCCTATGAAAGACTATACCTCCTTTAAGATAGGAGGTAAGGCTGATATTCTTATAAAACCCGCTTCCCGGGATGAGATAGCGGCCGTTGTATCCAAATGCGCCGAGATCGGCATGAAATATATCATTGTCGGCAAGGGATCCAATCTTCTTGTGTCAGACAGCGGAATCGGATATGCCGTTATATTGATTGCCGATAACTATTCGGGTGTAAAACTTCATCCTGATAACATCATAGAATGCAGGGCAGGAACGAGTTTGGCCGCCGTCTGTGCCTTTGCCCGTGACCATTCCCTTTCGGGCATGGAGTTTGCCTGGGGTATCCCCGGGACAGCGGGCGGAGCGGCCTGCATGAACGCCGGAGCATACGGCGGCGAGATGAAGAATGTCGTTGTAAAATGCAGTCATGTTGATGAGGCCGGCAATATTGGGGAGTTTACAGAGGGCGATCTTGATTTTATCTATCGTGGCAGTGTTTATTCGGGTTTGAATTATTGCGTAACAAAGGTGTATATCAAACTCATCCCATCGCAAAAGGATGCTATCCAAGCCAAGATGGACGACTATATGCAGCGCCGAAGGTCGAAACAGCCCTTAGACTATCCCAGTGCAGGGAGTGTGTTCAAGCGTCCTGAGGGTAACTATGCGGCGGCCTTGATCGAGCAGTGCGGACTAAAGGGATACACCGTCGGCGGCGCCGCCGTCAGCAGCAAACACAGCGGATTCATCATAAACACAGGCGGGGCTCTATCGGCTGATGTCCAGAAACTCATCGAGCATATAAAGGCTGTCGTCAAAGAAAAAACGGGGTATGAGCTGGAATGTGAGGTTAAGGTGGTCTTATAAAAGATGTGTTGTAAAAGATAAATGTCCATTATATAAATAAAATTTTTATACCACAATCAGGAGGATAATACGCATGAAGAAATTAAAGTTATATCTTGATACTTCCGTTATAAGCCATCTCTTTGCTGATGATACGCCGGAAAAAATGCAGGATACAAATCGGTTATGGGAAAGGTTGATTAGCGATGAATATGAAATTTTTATTTCCGATGTTGTTATTAACGAAATTAGGCGATGTGCCGAACCGAAACGAAAGCAAATGCTTGAAAAAATGCGACAGATTGATTTTCAATTGTTATCTGAAACGGATGAAATAACCGAACTTGCTGCAGAATATGTAAAAGGCGGAGTTCTAAAAGAAAAGAGCCTTGACGACTGCCTGCATATCGCATATGCCGTAATTAATAACTGTGATGCAATAGTATCTTGGAATTTCAAACACCTTGTTAATTTTAAAACGATAAACAAAATCAAAGTGGTAAATATAATTCACCGATACAAAGAAATCAATATTATAACACCCACCATGTTAGTAGAGGAGGAAGATGAATGAAAACGAGTGCAGCAATGAATGAAATAAGAAAAATCCGTGACGAAAATTCGCTTCGCCACCTTTCACAAACCCCGGCAGAGCGGAAGCAGGAATTAAAAAAATCATTGGACTGGTTTATAAAAGAAATAGGAAAGAACACACCCGCAGGATTTGTATAGGACACTCTTGGCTCTCCCTTTGGGAGAGCTGTCGGCGGCAACGCCGACTGAGAGGGCAGGTCCCCCCAAAAAATTTCTAATATATTTAAAGGAGAAAAAATTATGCGTAAAATGTCAATACTGTTATCGGTGGTTATGATTATCTCGATTCTCTCTGCCTGCGCCGATAAAACAGCACAACCCGAAACCCTTGTGATTTACACATCCATGAAGGATTCCCTGATCACGGAATTAACGGCGGACTTCACCAAAAACACCAACATAGCAGTCGAAACCCGTATCGACGGCGCCGGGAGTCTTATGTCGCAGATCGAATCGGAAAGGGATGCGGGTCAGATCCTTGCCGATGTTATCTGGACAAGCGAACTGCCTGATTTTTATTACATGAAAGACCAAAATCTGCTGTTGCAGTACCGTCCGGTCGGTGCGGACGATCTTCTGAATCCGCTTGAGGATACCGATGATTTCTTCCTGCCCGCCCGTCTTGGAACGATGGGGATTGCCTACAACACGGATATTATAAAAACACCTCCCCAATCATGGCAGAGCCTTTTAGAGACGGATTTTGCGGGCCGATTCGCCTTTGCCAACCCCGAAACATCGGGAACGGCATTGATGGGTGTGTTTTTGCTCAATCAAGCATTCGGTCAAGACTATTTCCGCGGACTTAGAGCAAACGGCGCATATATCGGACAGGGTTCGACATGGGTCGTGGATGCCGTTGCAAGCGGGGAGATTGCCGCAGGTTTAGCGGTGGACTACATCACCTTTGACAAGGCAAAATCGGGCGCTCCGATTGCGATGTTTTACCCGCAGGAAATGCTTGTTATCCCCAGCCCTGCCGCAATATTTAAGGACAGCCTCAACACGGCGGCCGCCCAAAAGTTTGTCGATTATCTGATCACACCGGAGGCTCAGCGTCTCATCAATAACAGCGGAACCCTCCCTGTGCTAAGCGGCATACCTGCATCTGGCGAATATAACATCCCTCCCGTCACCGATGCCATGGCCCGTGCCATCAACCTGAACCAATCAGACCTTATAGCTCAAAAGGATGATGTCGTTAGTGCGTTTATGGAGATAATGAGGTGACGGACAATTAACAGTTGACAATGTACAATTGACAATTATTTGTAATTTTAAGCCCCCGTAACTGTACATTGTCAATTGTATCGTGACCACCCCGTCAAACACTATCGCAACTTTGTTGCGAGTGTTTGCCACCCCTCCCCAAAGGGGAATTGGAAATTATAGTATGCAAGCCCCTTCCCTCTTTGGCAAAGAGGGTGCCCTCGCAAGGGCGGGTGTTTTTCCCTTGGTGCCGCCGCAGCGGCGGGGTGGTCGTCTTGTAGGGGCGGCAATCTGCCGCCCGTGGTTATTGCGGATTGTAGGGATGACCGCCCTCGGTCATCCGTGGTTATCACGAATTGTACGGTACGCACCCCCGTGCGTACCCTCCTTAACAAATATTTCGTGATTTTAGTGTATTTCGTGGTTAAATAAAGAAAATCAGAAAGGATAGATACATATGAATTACAAACAAAGAGCAAAGGAACTTGTGGCACAGATGACGGTTGAGGAAAAGATCAGCCAGATGACCAACGGAACTGCCGAGATAGAGAGGCTGGGGATTCCCCGCTACAACTGGTGGAACGAGGGTCTCCACGGCGTTGGACGGGCAGGAACGGCGACCGTCTTTCCGCAGGCTATCGGGCTTGCCGCCGCCTTCGACCGTGAGCTTATGTTTAGGGTAGCAACCGCTATTTCGGACGAGTTCCGTGCAAAATACAACCAATTTGTCAAGCATGGCGATTTGGGCGAAATGTACAAGGGAATAACGGTGTGGAGCCCTAATATAAATATTTTTCGGGATCCGAGGTGGGGCAGAGGACACGAAACCTATGGTGAGGATACATATCTGACCAGCCGATTGGCGGTGGATTTTGTAAAAGGACTGCAGGGTGACGACCCCAACCATAACAAAACCGATGCCACCCTCAAGCACTATGCCGTGCATAGCGGCCCTGAAAAAGGCCGCAATACCTTCGACAGTGTGACTAACAAAAAAGACCTGTATGAGACCTATACATATTCATTCGAGTATGCTATCCGTCACTCGCGCCCCGCTGCCGTTATGGCGGCATACAACGCTGTCAACGGCGTTGAGTGCGTGAGATCCGAATATATGATAGATCAGCTGCTCCGTGGTGAGTTTGGGTTTGAGGGCTACTATCTTTCCGATTGCGGCGCTGTCTGCGATCTGTTCGAGCCGAGAAAGGTTGCGGCAGACAAGGGAGAGGCATCGGCAATGGCGGTAAATGCAGGGTGCGACCTCTGCTGCGGCAATGCCTACTACAACCTCATATATGCCTATGACAAGGGGCAGATCAAGGAGGATAAGATAACCGAATCATGCGAAAGACTGATGGAGGCCCGTCTTCGTCTGGGCATGGGTCAAAAGACGGTGTATGACGATATTCCCTGCTCTGTTCTCTGCTCTAAAGAGCATCTTGACCTGAGCCGTGATGCCGCTGTTAAGTCTGCCGTCCTGCTCAAGAACAACGGAATACTGCCGCTCAATAAGGACGGCATTACCGTAAGCGTTTGCGGGCCTAACGCCGATGATGTCAGCGTATTGTGCGGGAATTATAACGGTACCCCCTCAAGAGACGTTACCATGCTGGAGGGCATACAGGATTATATCGGAGAAGAAAATGTTTACTACAGTGAGGGCTGCAAGCTCTTTAAGCCAGGCGAGGAGCGGTTGTCGGAGGCTCTTATCAACGCACTTCACAGCGATGTTGTGGTTACTTGTGTCGGGCTTGCTCCGCAGATCGAAGGAGAGGCGGGTGATGCCTACAACTCTGATGCAGGCGGCGACAAGACCACCCTTGCTCTGCCCGCCGTCCAGCAGAACCTGCTGGAAAAGCTCTATGAATCGGAAGTGCCTGTCATTATCGTTAATATCTCGGGCAGTGCCGTGCTTTTAGGTGATCATTATGACAAGGCCGCCGCAATAATACAGATGTTCTATCCCGGCGAAAAGGGCGGGGATGCCCTTGCCTCTATCCTCTTCGGGGACTGTTCGCCGTCCGGCAAGCTGCCCGTTACCTTCTATGCAGGCGATGATCAGCTGCCCGATTTCCACAGCTATTCTATGGACGGACGGACATATAAATACTTAGGCGGCAAACCCACATTCCCGTTCGGATACGGTCTCAACTACGGTGATGTAAATATTGACAATGTTTCATATGAAACATTACCATATTCTATAAATCTTGATGTGACACTCAGCAATAACAGCAGTATCGGCACCCACGATGTACTGCAGGTCTATGCCCGCCGTCTGAGCGATTGCGGCACCGGATCGCCCTATTTTAAGCTATGCGGATTCAAAAAAATATATATCCCCGCTAACGACAGGGTCACAACTAACATTGTCGGCGAGGAAATATTCGCATATTACAACAAAGACGGCAAACAAGAGACACTTCCCGGCAAATACGAGATCTTTGTCGGAACCTCTCAGCCCGATGACCGCTCATTCGAGCTTACCGGAAAACGGTGTTATTGTATAGAACTCAATCGTACCTAAGTGCCTCTATAGGGTCGAGTTTGGATGCTTTTTTGGCGGGATAGGCTCCGAAAAATATCCCTATGGCGAGGGAATATCCCACCACCAACCCAACTGTCGGTATTGTTACCGATGGGGTCACGCCCACAAACATTCCTACAACGGCGGCGGCCGATAGTCCCAGCGTCATGCCCAAAAGCCCGCCGATAAGAGAAAGCACGGTAGATTCGGTCAAAAACTGTAACATGACATTGCCTGTAGTGGCTCCGATCGCCTTGCGGATTCCGATCTCTCTTGTGCGTTCCGTGACAGAGACAAGCATGATGTTCATAACGCCTATCCCGCCGACAACCAGCGAAATGGCCGCCACTACTGCGACAAATCCTATTATCAGACCCATTATGCGGTTGAATTGGTCAGACATATTAACTATCCGTGCCGAATACATGGACAGCCCTCTGTTGCCATGTCTTTGTTCGAGCAGATTGACGACATCATTCGAGATCGCCCGTGCATCGGCCTTGTCACTGAGCATCACAACGGTGGTGTCGGCTCGTACCGATCTGCCCCATATCTTCTCGGCAAACCCTGTCGGAACAAAGACAAATGCAGTGGGATTATGTTCCATATCGCCTATGCGGACATTCATAAACTGTTCCACAGAGTTTTTTACAACCCCTATTATCATAGCTTTCTGCCTTGTGCTGCTGTTGCCTATCTGTATGGTTTCTCCGACAACGTCTGTCCTGCCGTAGAACAGCTCTTTGGCGGCGGCATGGTCTATAACGGCGACTGCCGCCCCGCTGTCATGCTGAGCCTGGGTGAAAAACCTGCCGTGCATCATATCGTTGGAGCCTGTCTCGTTGGTATACTGCAGATCGGGGGTTCCTGCCTCTATAAAGGCCGACATGGTGTTCCGCCCCGCCATAACATTACCGCCCCGCTGGTTGCGGGGAGATACATAGGTGACATTTTCAAGCTCTTTTATCTTCTCTATGTCCCTGCCGTTGACATAGTCGCTCGACTGCGCGCGTGACGGATTTACCCGCAGTTCTATCCGGGTACCCATGAGATTATTGAGCTGTCCTGTGATGGTATTGGTCGCTCCGTTGCCGATAGACAGGATCGCTATCACGGCAGCGGTGCCTATGATTATTCCAAGCGTTGTAAGCAGCGAACGCATTTTGTTAGCAAAAATACTCGCCAACGCCATCTTGATATTTTCTTTCATGGGTATAATATATCATAAAATCTTTGCGGGGTCAAGTGTTGAAAATAACAATTGCACGGTCATACCCGAAACGCCCTCTCCGTCATGCCCACGGATGACCGAGGGCGGTCATCCCTACTGCCCTCTCCGTCATGCTAACGCATGACACCTCTCCCAAAGGGAGAGGCAAGGAGACCCACGGAATTTGCTATAACCACGAAGAAAAACACCCGCCGCTGCGGCGGCACCCTCTTTACGAAAGAGGGCTTAGGGGCTTGCATTCTATAATTTTCAATTCCCCTCTGGGGGGGG
>WRME01000105.1 GCA_009777275.1 Oscillospiraceae bacterium | reverse complement strand
CACCCCTCCCCAGAGGGGAATTGGAAATTATAGTATGCAAGCCCCTTGCCCTCTTTCGTAAAGAGGGTGCCCTCGCAAGGGCGGGTGTTTTTCCCGTGGTTATCGCAAATTCTGTGTGTCCCCTTGGCTCTCCCTTTGGGAGAGCTGTCGGCGGCAACGCCGACTGAGAGGGCGTAATTGTCCATTGTCAACTGTTAATTGTCCCTCACCGATCTATTACCCTATTAAACTCTACCTCAACACCCATTCCGTCATGTAAAACCCCTTTGTCTATATCAATCAGGATAATTCTGGATTCCTCCACAAGAGTAGAGATATGCGGTGTGTATTCATTTACCAAAACCGATAACAGGTTGTCTTCTGCAAATATATTTGTTACTTTATACTTGTAGGCAGTGTTTGTGAAAAATGCGATAATTAACAAATCGTTATTAACGTAATAATCTTCATCATACTTGTCTATGTTTTTCTGTGAAAATCCCAACTGCGATAATAATGCAGAATCGTCATGTTTTCTTAAAACATTAGTATATATCTCATCTCTTGATACAAGGTTGTTTGTGTTTCTGAAATAACCATGCACAATATTTCTGTAAATATCATCGTTTCTAATATTTTCCGGTCCTACAAAAACATTAGACATTTCCTCGCCCTGCTCTTTCAAATGGTCTCCCGCAAAGTATGCTGTATATGTATACGATGAAAGTATCATTGCGATAAATAGTATCAGTAATGTATTTTTCAAACTATCACATCCTTATGATAATATTATACTCCGACATACTGCTTATGTCAAGACTGTAGGGATGTGGATACAAAAACGCCCTGCTTATGCCAACGGATGACCAAGGGCGGTACGCACGGGGGTGCGTACCCTACTATAATCCCCTGCCCTCTTTGGCAAAGAGGGTGCCGCCGCAGCGGCGGGTGTTTTTTGAGTTATCGCAAACCCTGTGTATCCCCTTGGCTCTCCCTTCGGGAGAGCTGTCGGCGGCAACGCCGACTGAGAGGGCGTGGGTATGCAACCCCGTGCATACCGTGGTTATTGCAGGCGGGGTGGTCTGTAGGGGCGGCAATCTGCCGCCCGTTTGCATAAACAGGGCGTGTAGGGATGACCGCCCTCGGTCATCCGTGGTCATCGACTTGTAGGGACGACAAATCCCTCCCGACAACAAACTTCATAAAATCTTAAGATTTTACATAATTGTATTATTGATATTTATATGCTATGATAGGTTTAACAAAATTGATCGGAGCAAGAGATGAATATATTAGTCACGCTGGACAAGAATTATATCCCTCAGCTGAAGGTTATGCTAACCTCGCTGTTGTGCGGGAATCCGGATGAGGATTTTGCCGTATATACGGCGCACTCGTCTCTTACGGAGGACGATTTTGATGATATTCGAGCGGCTGTCTCTTCCCGATGCAGGGTCATACCTATCGCAATCTCAGATACGCTCTTTTCAAGCGACCCTGTTCTGAGCCGTATACCCAAAGAAACATATTACCGTCTGCTTGCTATCGATTTTTTGCCGGAAGATGTTGAGCGGATTCTCTATCTCGATGCCGACACGGTTGTGATCAATCCAATAAAACCCCATTACGATATTGACTTTGGGGACAATCTGATTGCGGCATCAGGTCATGTTTCGGGATTTGTAGATGCTTTCAACCGTCGTCGTCTCAAGATGCCCAAGGGTACAAGATACATAAATGCTGGCGTTATGATGATGAATATCAAGGGTTTGCGGGATTATCCTGTTACCACGGAGGATATATTCAGCTACATAAAGGCTAATGCCAAAAAGCTGATGCTGGCCGATCAGGATGTCATCAACGCCCTCTACGGCGATAAAATAATCTTGATCGACCCTCGGTTGTTTAATCTGGATGAGAAGATATACATAAGCAACAGCACACAGATTGACCTTGACTGGGTCAGAGCCAACACCGCCATTGTGCATTATAACGGGAGCCAAAAGCCGTGGAAGCCGAACTATAACGGACAGCTTGCCTGTTTTTATGAGAAGTACAGTCAGGGGCTGAATCTGCCGCCGACAGAATCTAAGACAGGCACGGCTAAAAGAACAGCCGTCATAATTGCGATGGTTGCTATTGTCGCCGTCTGCGCGGCGGTTTATCTATTGGCGGGAAAACAGATGGTAGAGTTCCTAACCGACCCTGTTCAGGTCAAGTCGTGGCTGGACGGGCAGGGTGTTTGGGCTAATATCATATTCGTGGCTGTGCGGGCATTCCAAACGGTTGTCAAGATCATACCCGCAGAGCCGCTTGAGATAGGGGCAGGATACGCATTCGGAACATTCGGCGGATTGCTCTACTGTATGATCGGCACAATGATCGGATCCTTTGTTATTATTCTGATGGCGAAAATATTCGGCCCAAAACTGCTGGGTATCTTTATTCCGGCGAAAAAGCTGAACAGCTTAGCGTTTTTGCGTAACAGAAAAAAGCTGGAGGTTACGCTGTTTGTGATGTATCTCATCCCCGGAACTCCCAAAGACCTTTTTACATATATGGCGCCGTTTTTACCCATGAAAATAAGCCGGTTTATAATCATAACCGGCATTGCCCGTATTCCCTCTATCGTTATGTCAACCTGGATCGGCAGCGAACTTACCCGCCAGAATTATATAACCGCCGCCGCTATCTTCATAGCATCACTCGTGATCAGCGGGGTGTATATCGTTGTGAGCAGGAACGCCGCAGCTATAGAGACTTAGAATTACAATCCCCTGCCCTCTTTCGTAAAGAGGGTGCCGCCGCAGCGGCGGGTGTTTTTCCCCCTCACCTCAAGTCACTAACATCGAGATAGTCTGCTCCAAACTCTGCGATATATTGTTTTCGTGCCGGCAGATCGTCTCCCAGCAGCATATCGAATACCTGTGAGGTCAGCTCTGCTTCGTTGGGCGTGACCTTAATGAGCCGCCTTGTGTCGGGATTCATAGTGGTTAGCCACATCATGTCGGGTTCGTTTTCTCCAAGTCCTTTTGATCGCTGGAGGGTGTATTTTTCATCCGCCAGCTTTTGTAATATATCGGCCTTTTCAGACTCGGTATAGGCAAACCAGGTCTTGTTTTTAGTAGTAATTTCAAAGAGCGGCGATTCGGCGATATATACATAGCCATTCTCGATAAGGCTGGGGGTAAGACGGTAGAGCATGGTAAGAATGAGGGTGCGTATCTGATAGCCGTCAAAGTCGGCATCGGTGCAGATAATGATTTTGCTCCATCTCAGCCTACTTATGTCAAAGGATGACAGATCCTTGTTCGCCTTAGAATTTACTTCTACTCCGCATCCCAAAACCTTGATCAAATCGGTTATGATGGCGCTCTTGAAGATCTTGTCATAATCGGCCTTGAGACAGTTGAGTATCTTTCCCCGCACAGGGATTATCGCCTGAAAATCTGCATCCCGTCCCAACTGACAGGCCCCCAACGCCGAATCTCCCTCAACTATATATATCTCACGGCGGGCAAGGTCTTTGGTTCGGCAATCGACAAACTTTTCAACCTTGTTGGCTATGTCGATATTACCCGTGAGTGTCTTCTTGAGATTGAGGCGGGTCTGTTCAGCCTTTTCACGGCTGCGTTTGTTGATTAATATCTGATCGGTTATCTTTGCGGCTTCATCGGGATTTTCTATAAAATACACCTCTAACTGATGCTTGAGAAAATCTGTCATAGCCTCATATATAAATTTGTTATTGATAGCTTTTTTGGTCTGGTTCTCGTATGATGTGTGGGTCGAGAAAGACGATGACACCAACACAAGGCAGTCTTCTATGTCAACATAGGAGATCTTGCTCTCGTTCTTGAGATACTTTCCCGCCTGTTTTAGATAGGCATCGGCTTGGGAGACAAAGGCCTGTTTGACAGCGCGTTCGGGTGAACCCCCATGCTCAAGAAAGCTGGAATTGTGATAATACTCGGTTAGTTTAAACTTGTTGGAGAAGACAAACGATACCAAAAACTTCGCCTTATATGCGGGTTTGTCGGGACGATCTCTCCCCGTTCTTTCGGTCTGCCAAAACTGTACGGGTGTGAGTGTCTGATCGGCGGTCAGTTCTTTTATATAGTCGGTTATGCCGTTTTCGTAAAAATAGGTATATGTGCTGACACCCTGATCGGTCTGTTCGTTGTATACAAACTCGATTCCGTTGTTGATTATCGACTGCTTTTTCAATATATCATGGTAAAACTCGGACGGTACATTTATCTCGGTAAAAACATCGAGATCGGGACGCCACTTTATACGGCTGCCCTTTTTCCTGCCTGTATAGGGAGTTTTTTGCAGACCGCCGACATTCTCGCCCTTTTTAAACTGCAGCTCATATTTGAATCCGTCCCGGTATATCTCGGCCTCCATATACTCGGAGGCATATTGGGTAGCGCAAAGCCCAAGGCCGTTTAATCCTAATGAAAACTCATAGTTATCGTCCTCGTTATATTTTCCTCCTGCATAGAGCTCGCAGAATAAAAGCTCCCAATTGTAGCGTTCCTCTTTTTTATTATAGTCAACCGGGATTCCGCTCCCAAAGTCTTCTATCTGAATAGAGCCGTCGCCGAATCGGGTTAGTATTATCCTGCTGCCTCGTCCCTCCCGAGCCTCATCGATAGAGTTTGAGAGTATCTCAAAGATAGAGTGACAGCATCCCTCAATCCCGTCCGAACCGAAAATAACCGCAGGTCTCTTACGCACCCTGTCCGCTCCTTTTAGAGCGGAGATGCTTTCATTTGTGTATTCTACATTTTTTACAGGCATTAATCAATCTCCCAAATTCACTTATACTCATGCAAGTCCGCAGTCGTCGTAATCTCTCCACTTTCTCTTGTGGGCATTGTTAGAGACCGACCTAAAGATGAAATATGCCACTGTCGTTGTCACTGCCGCTATAGCCAGCAGAGTGGTCATAATCCTGAAAAGTTTGTTTTCACAAATACCTATCTTCTTTTCCATACTATCCTCTCCTTATTTGCATATAAAATTCGTGGATTATCGACATCTATTATCGATACTTATTATAACATTTTGGGTTAGAATTTTCTACACTGCAAATGTAAATTTTTTATTCTGCTAACACTTCCAGTTTATGTATTTCAAATCTTTTATACACTCAAAATGGCGAAGGTTGTTAGTGACAAGCTCGCAATCATTTACAATGCAAAAGGCAGCTATAAAAACATCGGAATCGTCAATCACGTTACCGGTTTTTCTTGTAGATACATAAATCTCTATTGCCTTTTCCCAAATAAACCTATTCATCTCACCGATTGTGATTTTTTCACATAAACGCTCAAATTCACGCATTTGAGCGTTTGCTTGTTTCAATACAAGCCAGCGTTTAACTTCAAAATAAACAATCGGAGGTATAATAAAATAATTATCATTTTCTATTTCAGTTCTTATTTTGTTTCTTATAATCTCATCCTTTTTTAGAAAATATGAGATTATATTACTGTCTATGGCGTAAATCATAAATTTATTTCCTCTTTAAAATTAATTCTGTTGTTTTCAAGCTCGAAAAAATCTTCATCGGTTAGAAATTTATCGTCTATGGCATCGATTGATTTGAAAAAAACCTCAAAAGCTTCTAATTGCTGTCTGCATATGTCAATATTTGTATTAACAAATTCATTATGAACGGTCACCGTGACCTTTTTCTTGTCCGGGATTTTAATATTGATATTCTCTGCAGAAATAAATTTTCCGTCTAAAAAATATCCCTCATATGCGTTCAACATATATTCCATCCTCCCCCATCACGCAAACATCGGTGATATGGCTATATTATCATATATTCTGTGTATTGCTTCTTTAAAGAGCGGGGCAACCGAAAGATATTTTATTTTAGGGGTAGACACAACCTGGTTGTGGGCATATTCCGGTATGGTATCGAGCAAAACCATCTCCTCTATCCTGCTTTTATCTATGCGTTCGACGGCACCGCCCGAAAGAACACCGTGGGTAGCGCAGGCATATACTTTTTTTGCTCCTCCTCTTTCGATTAAAGCCTCTGCGGCGTTGCAGAATGTTCCGGCCGTATCGATCGTATCATCTATTATAATAACATTTTTGTCCTTAACATCGCCGATTATGTTCATAACTACAGATTCGTTTGCAGAGGGACGGCGCTTGTCCACTATCGAGATAGGCGCATCGGGAGAATTAAACTTTGCCATAAAACTCCGGGCTCTTTTTACCGAGCCGAAGTCGGGAGCGACAATAGCAAATTCGTTCTCCTGTCCTGCAAATTTATCTTTATAATAATCCACAAATATAGGATTCCCCAAAAGATGGTCAACGGGAATGTTGAAAAACCCCTGCAGCTGTGTAGCGTGAAGATCCATTGTAAGTACACGGTCCGCCCCTGCCGTTGTGATGAGATCAGCCACCAGTTTTGCCGTAATGGGATCCCGTGACTTGGCTTTGCGATCCTGCCGAGCATACCCAAAGTAGGGTATAACAGCGGTGATCCGTTTGGCGGACGCTCTCTTAAATGCGTCTATCATTATAAGAAGCTCCATAAGATGCTCATTAACGGGGTAACAGGTAGACTGTATCACAAATACATCTAATCCTCTGACCGTTTCGTTGATAGAAACGCTTATCTCGCCATCGCTGAATCTTTTAACCTCAGAGTTGCAGAGAGGAAGACCAAGAGCGTTAGCTATAGAACAGGCTAATTTTCTGTTGGAATTCGCCGTAAAAATCCTAACTTTTTCTTCATTCATTGATTATTACCATTCCTTTGCTTTAATTTTTTTGGTGTTAGTTAAAAAACATGTTGACTTAACCTCATCTGATGTGCTATAATAATTCTACAATATGTAGGAGGTAGCACAAATGGAAGTCACATTGAAGGATGTATTGAATTTAGCCAAA
>WRME01000104.1 GCA_009777275.1 Oscillospiraceae bacterium | reverse complement strand
CCCCAGAGGGGAATTGGAAATTATAGTATGCAAGCCCCTATTCCCCTCTGGGGAGGGGTGCCGCCGCAGCGGCGGGGTGGTCTGTAGGGTTTAGGAGGTAATTTTGATGTATAAGTATGAAATTATTTTATACTGGAGTATGGAAGATGATGCCTACATTGCGGAAGTTCCGGAACTTCCGGGTTGTTTTGCCGATGGATCCACGCAAAATCAAGCGCTTGAAAAGATAGAGATTGTAATAAGCGAATGGATAGAAACCGCAAAGATTATTGGGCGTATTATACCCGAACCGAGGGGAAGATTAAAATTCGCATAAAATTTATCATATTTAGGTATTTACAAACAAAGAATAATATGGTAACATATCTGAGTACCGCCGACACGGATTTAGGATTTTACCTCAATCACGGGCAAAATAACTATAAATCGGTCTGTGATTCCTATTACTGAGTTTGCGGAAATAAAATAGAGAGGTGTATTTATTATGATGCAAAAAGAAGAAAAAACTGCGGTTATTAACCAAAATCGTCTTCACGAGACCGATACGGGTTCTCCTGAAGTGCAGATTGCGATTTTAACCAAACGGATCAATGACCTTACGGAGCATATCAAGATCCACAAGAAAGATCATCATTCCCGCAGAGGACTGCTCAAGATGGTCGGACATCGCCGCAATCTTTTAGGTTATCTTATGAAAAAAGATATTCATCGTTACCGTGAGATAATCGCAAAGCTCGGAATCCGTAAATAAATAAAATGAAGAGGTTTAATAATGGCAGACAATTACAAAGTATTTAAAACGACACTCGCCGGGAAAGAGTTTACAGTGGAAACCGGCAAATCAAGCGAACTGACCAACGGATCCTGCTGGGTCCGCTGCGGAGACACCGTTGTTATGGCAAACGTCACCATGTCGGACAAGCCGAGAGAAGGGGTTGACTACTTCCCGCTGTCGGTTGATTACGAAGAAAAGCTCTATGCAGCAGGAAAAATCCCCGGTTCCTTTATGAAACGGGAGGGACGTCCCTCCGAAAACGCAATCCTGACCTCACGTTTGGTAGACCGTCCGATGCGTCCGCTATTTCCGGATGAGATGAGGAACGATGTCTCCCTTACCATGACGGTGCTGTCAACCGATGTTGACAACAGTCCCGAAGCTCTTGCGATGGTTGCGGGTTCGATCGCCGTTGCTATTTCAGACATACCCTGGAACGGGCCTATCGCCGGGGTCAACGCAGGTCTTGTAGATGGTGAGATCATTCTCAATCCCAATACCGAGCAGCGGGCAAAGTCTGATCTTGATCTGACGGTAGCGGGAACAAAAGACAAGGTTGTTATGATCGAAGCAGGAGCCAACGAGGTTTCTGAGGATGTCATGCTAAGGGCAATAGTTACCGCTCACGATGAGATAAAAAACATAGTTGAGTTTATCGAGAAGATAGTCGCAGAAGCCGGCAAAACCAAGATAGAGTTTACCCCCGTTACCGTTCCTGAGGATATGTACGGCAGGGTCAAAGAGATGGCTCTCGACAAGGTTAAGTTTGCTCTTGATACCGATGACAAAAACATTCGTGAGGAGCGTCTTTCGCCCATATACGAAGAGGTCAAGACGGCATTGGCGGAGGACTATCCCGATCAGGATTCGCTTATTGACGAATGTATGTACAAACTGCAAAAGTATATTGTACGCCGCTGGCTGCTCGATGAGCAGAAGCGTGTGGACGGCCGTGGTATGGACGAGATACGTCCGCTCCGCTCTGAAGTGGGACTTCTTCCCCGCACGCATGGCTCCGGAATGTTTACACGAGGTCAGACACAGGTTCTCTCGATAGCGACATTGGGGCCGATCAGCGATGCACAGATGCTGGACGGAATTGACGAGCATGACGAAAAGAGATATATGCACAACTACAACTTCCCCTCATACTCTGTCGGTGAAACAAGACCCAACCGAGGACCGGGCAGACGTGAGATAGGTCACGGAGCATTAGCCGAGAGGGCTATAGTGCCTGTTCTCCCCTCTCAGGAGGACTTCCCCTATGCTATAAGGGTTGTATCGGAGATACTTTCTTCAAACGGCTCTACATCACAGGGGGCTATCTGCGGCTCTGCTCTGGCGCTGATGGATGCGGGAGTTCCGCTCAAATCACCGGTAGCCGGAATCTCATGCGGACTTATTACCGAGGGCGATCGCTTTATGACCATGGTTGACATTCAGGGGCTTGAGGACTTTTTCGGTGATATGGACTTTAAGGTAGGCGGCACCCGCAACGGAATCACCGCTATTCAGGTTGACATAAAGATTGACGGACTTACCACCGAGATAATAGCAGAGGCCTTTGAAAAGACCCGCAAGGCAAGGCTGTTGATTCTTGACGGCTGTATGCTCAAGGCCATTCCCGAGCCTCGCTCTGAGGTTAGCAAATATGCGCCCAAGATGCTCAGGATGAAGATAGATGTAGACAAAATCCGTGAGGTTATAGGAAGCGGCGGCAAGGTTATACAAAAAATCTGCGCCGAATGTGATGTCAAGATCGATATTAACGACGACGGAAATGTATTTATATCAGGCATAGATATTGAAAATGTAAAACGGGCATACGCAATAGTCGAGACTATAGCGAAAAATCCCGAAATCGGCGCTATATATAAAGGCAGAGTAACCAGGCTTATGACATTCGGCGCCTTTGTCGAGATAGCTCCGGGCAAAGAGGGGCTTGTCCATGTTTCCAAGCTTGACCTGACCCGTGTTGAAAAGGTGGAAGACATTGTTAAGGTTGACGATGAAATCGTCGTCAAGGTTGTAGAAATAGACGACCAAGGACGTATAAATCTTTCAAGAAAAGATGCGATCTTAGAACTGCAAGCCAAGCAAAAGAATGCTTAGCCTGCTTTTGCAATGCAGAATTAAGAATGCAGAATGCAGAAATGAACGGGGGCTTGTAATTACAAGTCCCCGTTTTTGTTCTTTATTTATTAACCACGAACTATCAAATCCCTTATCCTGATCATGTCGAATATGTCTATTATGCCGTCTTGATTCATATCCATGGCGAGGAATGCCGCCTCTTGGTCTTCTGCGGGAATGTCTGCCCGTCTGAATATATAGTCACGGGTTAGCAATATATCACCGATGTTGGGGCCGCCTTCCGTATTGGTGGGGTTGCCGGGTATGAACGACCCTGCGAGCGGGGTCTCAAAGACATCGAACGCCGACCGCACAACGGCGTTGGGGGTAGGCTGGTTTCTGTTATAACTTCCGTCTTCATTGAGGGCTCGTATTACGACAACATTCGTAGCCTTTCTACCTGTTGCAAGAGCGGAATGAGGGACGATAATGCTAACGGTGTTCCCATTCTTGTTTACAGGCTGGCCAACCTTTTTGCCGTTTATGAAGAATTGACCCCGCGCCATATTGGAATCTCCGAGACGGGCGGTGATCTCTACCTCTCCGCTCGATTTGCCGTTGCCGCCTCTGATTGTGCTGATGCTGAGTATGTCGAGCTGTCCCGACTTGTTATAGAGCATCGGATTGCCGCCGCCTGCGGGATTGTCGGGATATGACCTGAACGACTGCACAAATGTATCTAAATCAACCGCCTTTTTGTCTATCCATGATACTCTGTTTCTGAAATAGTTTACCGTGGTTTGTATCTCTTGAGCAGCCGTTGCTTTTGCTCTTCCGTCTCTGCGATCTCTGGAATAGTTCTCAGCCCATCTGGCGTGGTTAGCGGCTGCGGGACCCTGCATCTTTTGGGCGAGTTGATCTAACCATCCATCGTGTTTTACCAAATCTTCTATGGCGGTTCGTCTGATGTTTCTCCAGTGTTCGTATGCTCGAACCAAGAAGACGGGATCTCTGAGCAGACCTTGCCTGTAGTAGTGCGGACGTCCGCTCGGTTGTCCTCCCGTGGTTATGCTTGCCCATCTGTTATAGGGAAGCTGATTTCCGGGGTTATCGCTCCACGGACTTCCTCCGTCTACCCACCAAACTCCCATAGACCAGTCGAAATCCCAGGCGGGTCCGAATTTTGCCTTTTCATCGATACCCTTATACCAGTATACGCTGTTTTTCATGTTATCGGCGTTATAGGGAATCTCATTAGCGAAGAAATACTGCACCAACGAATCCATGTCAAACAAATCGGAATAATGGTAATCCTTGTTGTTGTATTTTGCATAAAAATCAGGAGAGGATTCGGGCAGGACGGCGGCTTCAAAGGCGTTGAGATATGCCTTGGTGTTCTCGAAGAAAGCCCCGCTGTTGGCGATGTTCTCGGGTATTGATTCGTTAGCGCGGAACCGCCCGTTTGTTTCAAAGACAATAGGGTCATTCTGTTCGTTATAGTGGTCATGCTCTAGGAGTATTCCGCCTAAGTTATCGGGATCGCTCATGTCGGCGGGGAGAGCGATGCCATAATCTGACAGGATAAATGTCTCAGATTTGTAGGTGAATCTTCCGGTGCTTATCCATGATGTGTTCTCCAGCACATAATCCTCAAGATCAGCCGTTTCGGCAGAACTGTATCCTTTTGCTCTTGCTACGGCGGCGATAATATCTTCAGCAACATCATCCCATTTATATATGTCTATCCGTCCTTGATCAACACGGATCTGTTCAGCGAATGTGTAGACACCATCGTATATTCCGTTTAACACGCATACCACACTGACCATACCGGGTACAAAATTGTCCGACTGTCTTCGTGCAAACTCCTGCGAAAGTCTGTTGCGTATTAAGGATCTGTCGTTGTATTCGGCAAGCATTACCCAGTGTCTGTTGGCTCTTTCGGAGGTCATGCCAAAGACCGATGCCCTGTCGTTAAGTCTTAGCTTGTAGGGCGTTTTAGCCGCACCCCGTGTAGCGTTGCCCCTTGCTCTGATTCCTGTCATTCCATCGTATAGAATCGAGTTTGTGGAATTATAATCATCACTGCCCTGTATGCGAAGGGCTGCCTGAGCATAATCAAGCCCTTCTGTGCTTCTGATTCTGTTGTTTGAGCGGGTCAATGGCTGCTGTCCGGGAACTACATCTATATAGACAACGGGGAGTGTGCTGAAATACACGCTCTTTTCGTAGACCTCTCCGTCAAGGCTTGAGGTTGCTTTTAGGGTGATAAACTTCTCAAGATCGTTGGCGGTAGGGGTGTATGTGTTAGAGTTACCGCCGACTACACTGCCGCCGGGAATCCATTCAGCTTCATAGGCTGTATCATCCCTTACAACGACTACCTCAACCCCGACTCTCCATTCGTATGTGAATGTTTCTCCTGTCTCGTTGTTGTCTACCCTTGCCGTAAAGGGAACGCCTACCTGCGGATATTCGTTGTTAAAGACAACGCCCTTGATTGCAACATCCGAGAAAGGGCCGTCTGCAAGGGTTCGGGGACGTAGGGGTGAAGTTCTGAAATCTACAGTTTCAAAATCGTCGGCATTGTTGTCGGTATCGACATCACGGTCTTTTCTGATTATACCCAGCTGTCTTGATGTAAGCAGCCCGAAGTAGGATGTCTCACATCCGTCTATCTGATCGGTTGTTCCTGTATCATTACCCGCAGATCCAACCATGTCTATGTATCCCTCTATAGGCTTGCCTCCGTTGGCGGTAAATGGATCTACCGATGCTGCGGGGACAGAACTTACGCCTTTTGTGAGAAGATATTTTGCCCCCTTTGTAACAAAGGGCGGAGGAGATTCCCAAACCTGGTCAAACACCGACAGAATCACGGTGTTGTGGCTGGTATTTACGCCGCAGTTTATCAGATAGGAGTGTTTGGGCGGTATGGATTTTGTTCCGTCCAGCTTTAATGATCCCCATGACGTCCCCGTTCTGCGTTCGATCTGCTGTACGGGGAATCCCTGATAATGCAGATAGTATCCGTCAAGACTGATGGTGGTATCGGTAGGATTGTATATCTCTACAAAGCTGTGGGTCACAGGGGAATCAGCAGCAACTCCCAGTTCCGTTATCGCTCCGCTATATGCCATTGCGATAACCAAATCATCGGGGGTTTCTTTTTCCGGAAAGGGATTCCAGCCTCCATCGCTTATAGAGCGTGGACGAACCCTCTCCAGCTCATCGGGATTGCCCGCCAATGTCCTGTAATCTATAGCAGTATGTCCTGTTCCGGACAGGTCGGTTTTACGCAGGGTTGTGTGCTTGTTGGTAACGGTGGTGTTATGTATTTGATTGACAAGAGCGTTGTCGGGAGAATAAATCTGCACACGGTATTCTGCATTGTCCAGATACATACTCGGCATCTCAAGATCGCCGACAGACACCTGATGGTTAGGAGCGGGATGGGCTGAATCTACAACCGATGCTCTGCCCCGAATCAGATAGGAGCTATTGGGCGGCATTGTTGTACCCGAGGGGAAGATATGTTCCCATGTGCCGTTTTCAGCAGGACGGCGGAACTGTTCGTATGTAATCTTCCACCCGCTCAGGTTTACAGCGGCATTTGTGGGATTATACAGCTCGATAAAATTGTGCGAAATAGGGGTGTCTGTCTGTAATGTAGTCGGATTCCCCCCCTGTCCGTATGCCTGCAGGATGATAATGCTCTGCGATTCGTTCGCCCATGCAAAGGGCAGGATCGACACAAGGGTTACTGCCATCATAATTAACGCAGTGACAACAGCCGTCATCCTTGTCGTGACCTTCTTAGTAATAATACGCTCCATGTTACAATCTCCTTCTTTAATATACGCAAATATAGACATTTTATCTAATTGTATCATATAAAATATATAAACACAAGTCAATTATGCTGTTTTATGCAAAATTTACATAAATATTTTTAACAGCCCGTAGGGGCGGCAATCTGCCGCCCGTGGTTATAGCCGACCGAGAGGGCGTTATAAGGCAGACCCCCCCGCCGCTGCGGCGGCACCCCTCCCCAGAGGGGAATGGGGCTTGCATACTATAATTTCAAATTCCCCTCTGGGGAGGGGTGGCAAACACTCGCAACAAAGTTGC
>WRME01000103.1 GCA_009777275.1 Oscillospiraceae bacterium | reverse complement strand
AAAGCGTGTGCTGATTCGGGTGACTGTGGGGTCTTCGGGACTTGTTCAGCAGCGACTGCCATGTCCCATCGTACCGATTACACCACCGTTTGATGTTGCTGAGTGATTCTTGATATTTCCGTGCGGCTGCGCTTTTCCCGTACTTTATTGCGTGTTTTACGATATATTCTTTTTTCCTTGCCCTCTTTTTTTCGTCTGCCCTCTGTTTTTTCTCCGCTTTTTGTGCTATACTTTTCATGGAAGCTGTCCCTTTCTGTGATTGGTTGGTTCGCACTTACCATTATACCACAGGCCGGGTTCAGCTTCTATTCTATTTAGACCATATCATTGTACCATGTACAATACGAGAATATTTTATATTTTTAATATTTATTATTGACAACCTCGTTTCTATAATATATACTCTTATATACATGATGTCTAAAAAGAGGTTCAAATACTTAATCGTGAAGGGTATGGTCGTTATTATGAGAAGTCGAGTTTTTCAAAAACCTATCGGAATAATTATGTCACTGGTGATTTTTGTATCGGGCGTGTTTCCTTTATGGATAACCGCAACCGCCAACGGTGATTCGGGCGCATTAAACGAACCGATGATTTCGGCGGGAAGAAACCATACCTTAGCCTTAAAAGACGACGGCACCGTGTGGGCATGGGGCGCCAACAACAGCGGGCAGCTCGGTACGGGCAACACTACCGCTTCCAACATTCCCGTCCCTGTCGGTACGAGCGTACCGCTATTTGAGAACATTATCGCTGTGTCGGCCGGGCAGGATTATTCCCTCGCTCTCAAGAATGACGGTACTGTATGGAGCTGGGGCGCTAACAACTTCGGCCAGCTTGGTCAGTCCTCAACCACTCCCTCGATCACCGCTCCCGCTCAGGTCAGGGTCAGCGGAGGAATGTTGAGCAATATTATAGATATAGATGCGGGTACATACCACTCTGCCGCCGTTAGTTCTGAGGGCAGGGTATTTACCTGGGGCAACAACTATTACGGACAGCTCGGCAACCATCCTACCGCCGCTCAAAACAATATTCTCAACAGCACCTTTGCCATACAGGCCCGAAAGACCTCTGATGTCAATTCTTTCTTTGATGATATAGCCGAAGTCTCTGCAGGTAACGGATTCACCGTGGCCCGCAGTAAGGATAACGGATTTATATGGGTATGGGGAAGAAACGATTACGGTCAGCTGGGCAGAGGTAATGTGTCGTCCTCACCCACAAACTATGTCCCGTCCAGGGTCAGTCTCGACATGAGAACCACCCTTGACGGGATTACGTCTGTCAAGGCGGGCAGTGAATATGTCACCGCTCTGCGAAAGGACGGAACGGTCTGGAGTTGGGGTAACAATTTTTACGGACAGCTGGGAGACGGAACCTACATAAACCGCTCGATCCCCGTTCAGGCTCAGGGGCTCGAGAGTATAGCCAAGATAGATGCGGGTAAAACCCATACCGCCTCTCTGCGAAACGACGGAACGGTTTGGAGCTGGGGAGGAAACCATTACGGACAGTTGGGTGACGGAACATTGACCGAACGCACCCTTGCCTGCGAATCTGTTATCATGGGTGATTCGGGTGAGGATCAGAGAAGAGATATATCTGTCATAAGCGCAGGGCAGTCGCATACCCTTGCGGCTCGCAGGGGGAGTACATATTCATGGGGCAGAAACAGAAACGGTCAGCTGGGTGACGGTACATCCGGAACCGAATCGGATCCCGATTCTGCAAACAGGCTCTCGGCCGTACCTATAAAGAACAACGATGGCTCAAACTTTGATATGATGGGTCTTTCTAATAACATACTCGTTATGTTCGATCCCGGAAACGGTATACATGACTGGCTCCCGGGAGGCATCCCCAACAGAATATACGAAACGGGCGACAGATACAACTTCCATGGAGATTTTCCTGAGGTAAGCCTTGATGGACACACCTTTGCGGGATGGTACACGATGGAAACAGGCGGGGTAAAGGTAAACCCGGGCGATGTCGTTGCGAATATGAATCATTCGCTATATGCCCGTCTTGTCCCCATTCCTCTATCGGGAATCAGGCTCGAATCGTCTGCTATAACCATCGGCAGAACCAAATCGAGAGAGGCTCTCGGCGTTGAATACTTCCCCGGCGATGTCTATAACAAGGGCTCGGTAACATGGTCCTCTAACAATACCGCTATCCTGTCGGTCAATACGGTAAGCGGAGTTATAACAGGACTGCAAAACGGAACGGCGGTTGTAACTGCAAGATCTACCGAAAATCCATCGATCATCGCCCACTGTGCTGTAACGGTCGTTGACCCGATAGAGGGAATATCGCTCGATCAGACAGAGCTTGTTATGGAGAGCTACCAGACCTCAAAACTCACTGCGATATACGAGCCTGAAGAGCCGATGGGCGGCAAGGGTATCAGATGGGTATCCTCCAACCAAAGAGCAGTCCATGTTGACGACTTCGGCAACATAACCTCGGGCAGTACCGGAACTGCCGTCATAACCGCATATCTGAGATCTGATGAGAGCATATCGGCAGAGTGCCGCATAACCGTTGTAAGCACGCTTGAGTCTATCGAGCTGAGCCATTCTTCCCTGTATATGTCGGGTGTCAATCAGACCAAGACCATCGAGGTCTATCATAACCCATCCGGAACGACCGATAGCAGGGGGATAACCTGGACCTCCTCCAATCCGTCTGTTGCGACTGTAAGCACATCAGGGGTAGTCACGGCTGTTGCTCGGGGCAATGCTGTTATAACGGCGTCATCGGCGGTTACGGGAATCACTCCCGCTACCTGTGAGGTGCGGGTATACAATACCGTTACCGATAACTTAGTTGTGCCGAATAACAACAAACTGTCTATAGCAAAGGGTAATGTCAAAACCTTCCCCGAGGCTGTGTCTAAGTCTTTTGAAACCGAACCTCTTTTCAGTCATTCCGAGATAGAATCTATAACATGGACGGTGGTCAATCCTGCTCAGAGAGAGGTATTATCGGCTCAGCGGATAAATTCTACAGAGGCCGCTCTTACCGCAATATCGGGCGGAACGGTTATTGTAACGGCCGATATAACATGGAGAGACGGTCAGCAGAAGAAGGCTGTCTATGAGATTAGGGTTACCGTCCCGCTGATGGGGATAACATTGAACAAAACCAACCCGTATATCAATCTTAGCGGTACCGCAACATTACCGATGCAGATAACCCTGCACCCGCTGAACGCTACCGACATTTCTCTTACCGCATGGTCATCGAGCAATACCGATGTTGCGACCGTTGACAGGAGCGGGATGGTTACGGCGCACAGCATCGGCAAAACAACCATCACCGCAAGGGTTGCAAGCAGAACCGTCTCAACCGTAATCACCGTGACCTCTACAGGAGATGCAAACGGTGACGGTATCGTGAACATATTTGATATGCTCACCCTCCGTGAACATATTGTCGGCACAAGAGTATTGACAGACGGAGCCTTGTCGGCGGCCGACACAAACCGTGACGGAGAGGCGGATCTCGCCGATATGCTGATCATCCGTAACTACATCTTGGGATATAACGGAATATGAGAAGATTTACAGCTATAATAACCGCTCTCGTTACCCTGTCGGTATCGGTTATGTTGTCTTTGCAGGGTGTGTCGGCGTTGTCGGTATCACTCACGAGTGACGAGGCGGTACGAGCGGGAGAGATGGTTACCGTCACCCTGTCGCTGAACGGTGCCACAGATGCAATAGGAGTTGAGGGCAGAATATCCTACAACCCCACCCATCTGTCCTATGAAAACACTCGTCAGCTACTAATATCCCCCTGGATAATGGAGCTTGACGATACCGAGAGCGGAACCATAACATTCAAGGCCTATAGTAATGACGAATATCATCAGCGTCCTCTCACGGCGGCGGCGCAGATTCTTACCGTATCATTTATGGTAAGGGCTCCTATAGGCACAGGCATCAGAATAAATGCACAGGACATTGTCCTTTCTTACAATTCACCACGGGAACCCTCTTCTGCGGGAGCCGCTGCCTTTACCGCAGCGGTAACCTCCGCTCTGTCGGACAATGCTAATCTCCAATCACTCGAACTGGCGGTTGGTCAGTTGTCTCCCGCATTTTCACCCTATGCGGTCAGTTACAACACAACCGTCCCTTTTGACGTGGAACAGCTTGAAATACATTGCATAGCCGAAGACCCAGATGCACAGATAGCAATAGACAATCCCATGCTCATAGCAAACGGTGTTGTTATCGCAAAGATAACCGTCACTGCTCCATCGGGGGTTAGACGGACATATACCATTGCGGCATGGCGGGAGAGGGATCCGAACTATGTATATGACGAGAACAATCGGCTTGCCGATATTATCTTAGACGGCGGCATACTGTCGCCCCGATTCAACCCCGACATAGATGAGTATGTCGTATGGCTGCCATTTGAGCATGAGATGGTCGATATAACGGCCGTTACCGAAAGCGAATTGGCGGGTTGGCGTGTATCCGGAAACGGCAGATTGATCGAGGGTGCAGTAACCCCGATTCAGATAATAGTCAAGGCCGAGAGCGGCGATGAGAGGTCATATACTATCTATATGAACAGGGCCGCAAGGGGTACGGGCAAACCCATCCCGCAGGAGGATGAGCCTGAGCCTGCAGACGAGCCTGAAGATGAAGACGAGCCTGAGATTCTTCCGATAAAATCGAGAGGCGTCCCGGGTGTTGTTCTGGCTTTAACGCTGATACTCTCATTGGCAGGAGGAGGAACCGTCGGATTCTTCTATGGTATGCGGAGATCTGAGTGGAACAAAAAAATGTCCGAACTCACCCAGCGGGTAAAGGCATTGCTGAAATAAATTTCTTAAAATTTTTCCGTTTTTGTGTAGACAAGTCTGAAATAATATGTTACACTAAACAACGAACTATTATTTAAATAGGGAGTTGTTTTTTTATGATGCAGTTTTTAAGAGATTATGGATTGTGGGCATATATCGCCGCAACAGCGATAGTGGAGCTGTTATTTATATTTTCATATGTAAAGTCAAAACGTCCATACGAGCTTGTGCTTGTTGTCTGGATTCCTTTCTCATGGCTGTCTGCATGGGTCTCATTTACATACGGCGGTGCGGCAAGAATGGCCATGACCGCTGTGATGGTCATCTTCTTCATCCTCTTTATATGGCAGATGTTCTATCCGTCTAAGCTCTCTCGGAAATCCTTGGAAGATGAGCAGTCGGATGATCCCGATGCAGATATTGAGATTGCAGATGAGGTTACAGACGAGATCGAAGAAGAAGAGATTACAGAATTAACCCAAGAAATTGACAATACGGAAGAAGAATAATACAAATAAATTTGCAAATAATATTGTCAGGGGAATCGTATGTTAGAAACTATTGCGGCAAAACACCTAAGACTGGGCGAGGTTCTGATCGATGCCGGGCATATAACCCATCATCAGTTGGAACAGGCTCTATATCTACAAGAAACATCCTCAGGCAAAAAGCGCTTGGGTGAGGTTTTAATAGAAAGCGGAATCATTAGTGAAGATACGCTGCTTACCGCCCTTTCTAAAAGGCTTAACATCAGCTATGCTTCTATAAGTGATGCTCCTATCGACTTAGAGGCCGTTTCAAAGATACCTAAATCTGTAGCGGTCAAGCATTGCCTTATTGCGGTAAATACAGACGGCAACATCCTCAAGATATATATAAATGACCCTCTGAATTATTACGCTATAGAGGATGTAAAACTCATAACCCATATGCAGCTGGATGTAGAGATATGCAAAAAGTCTGAGATAGAAAGAGCCATTAACGCTAACTACTCAGAGCTTGAGACACAGAGTGCGGCAAGAGGTGCTAACGAGACGGTATCGGCCGCCCTGTCTCAGGGATATATAGATATATCCGAGGGTGCGGACGACACCCCTGTCGTAACCCTCATTAACTCTACCCTCTATAAAGCACACAACGCAGGAGCAAGCGATGTCCACATAGAGCCGTTTGAAAATCACACCAATGTAAGAATCCGTGTGGACGGACAGATTGTTGACTATCTCACCCTCTCTTCGGCACTGCACAACTCGGTTGTTGCAAGGGTCAAGATTCTTTCGGGGCTTGACATAGCCGAAAAACGCGCGCCGCAGGACGGACATTTTCGTGCCCGATTGCAGGATATAGAGATCAACGTGCGTGTATCTACCATGCCTACCGTATATGGTGAGAAGATAGTCATGCGGTTTATGAGCCAAAGCGCCCTTCTCGATAATGCCGATACCTTCGGCATGGATCGTGACGATTATCAAAAGATGCTCGAGATTCTGCAGGTTCCGCACGGTTTGATATACATCACCGGTCCTACCGGAAGCGGAAAGACGACAACCCTGTATATGATTATGGAGATGCTCGCCAAGAGATTTGTTAATATATCAACGATAGAGGACCCGGTTGAGAAAAACCTTGCGGGGATTAACCAAACCCAGATAAACCCCCTTGCCGGACTAACCTTTGAGAGCGGTCTCCGCTCTATTCTCCGACAAGACCCCGACATTATTATGATAGGCGAAACCCGTGACTCAGAGACGGCAAGTATATCGGTACGAGCGGCGCTGACCGGACATTTGGTTCTATCTTCCCTGCACACCAACGATTCTGTCTCGGCTATCGTCCGTCTGCTCGATATGGGGATAGAGGAGTATCTGCTGGCAAACTCCCTTGCGGGAGTGGTCGCTCAGCGGCTGGTCAAAAAGATCTGCAACTTCTGTGCCGAGGAATATGTCCCGACAGAAAGCGAATTGCGGTTACTGGGAGATACGCAGGCCGATCGCCTTGTTCGGGGCAAAGGATGCCACAACTGCAACAACACCGGATACAAGGGACGCCTTGCCATACACGAGATACTGGCCATAGACAGCAGAATCCGCAATATGATTTCGCAAAAAGCATCGACAGATGAGATATATAGATGTATAGAAGAAAAGGGCAGTGTAAAGGGCCTGCTCCCCGCCATACAAAGGCTGGCCGCCCAAGGGAAGACATCATTGTCCGAACTGATGAAACTCACTTATTATGTGTGATGTCACGGATGACCGAGGGCGGTCATCCCTACAGACCACCCCGCCCTCTCCGTCACGCCCTCTCCGTCATGCTAACGCATGACACCTCTCCCAAAGGGAGAGGCAAGGACACCCACA
>WRME01000102.1 GCA_009777275.1 Oscillospiraceae bacterium | reverse complement strand
CCTCTGGGGAGGGGTGGCAAACACTCGCAACAAAGTTGCGATAGTGTTTGACGGGGTGGTCTGCCTCGAAACGCCCTCTCAGTCGGCGTTGCCGCCGACAGCTCTCCCAAAGGGAGAGCCAAGGATGTCCTATACAAACCCTGTGTATCTTCTTGCCTCTCCCTTTGGGAGAGGTGTCATGCGTTAGCATGACGGAGAGGGCAGTAGGGATGACCGCCTCGGTCATCCGTGGTTGCGGCAAATTCTGTGGGTGTTTTCCCCGCAAAAACACGAAAATCGGAGGAGTATATATGTTAAAAAAGATATTATGCGTACTTATTCTGTTGATTTGTTTTTCTTCCTGTAATATAAGTGAATCTCTGAATACAAATAGCACGAGTGAATCTCTGAATACCAATGGCGTATATGAAAATGCTGATGCTGTAGATTTCAGATACGCCACTGATGATCAATTAAATGTTTATTTTGATCTGATTGTCGATTCTGTTAAGGAATATTACAGTAATGCTATGGGAAATCACTCGGAATTTAAACCCGAAAAATTATCAATGTCTGATAATGTCAGGAAATACATTGAATACAGGTTTAAATATGACGCTTATCGATATGGCGATTATGCCGACAAAGAAAATGGGGAATATGAATTGACCTGGCACAGGATTATTGATGACTCGCTATATTGCATGGTTTCTATTGTGTTTCCTAATTTTGGGACAGTCTTTCAAATAATTATCAGCAATCCCAAAAAGCCTGAAATAGTAGAGTGGTATTGCGGGTATAAGGAACCCTTTGATATAATAACACGAGCGAATGATATTGACCTGTCAAAAAAAGAAAATTGGTTTGTTAATTCGGAAATGAATGAGATTCTTAATAAATGTCAGGAATTGGTGGATTCGATAAAAAGGTAGTGTGATTTCAAGCCTGTAGGGTACGCATGAGAAACGAAACCACGAAATACACTAAAACCACGAAAGGAAAAACACCCGCCGCTGCGGCGGCAAGGGAAGACCACCCCGTCAAACACTATCGCAACAAAGTTGCGAGTGTTTGCCACCCCTCCCCAGAGGGGAATTGGAAATTATAATTTCAAGCCCCAAATTCCCCTCTGGGGAGGGGTGCCGCCGCAGCGGCGGGGTGGTCTGCTACAATTGTGCCGCCGACTGAGACGGCATCGAAAATACCGATTGACAATCCATCCAAAATAGATTATACTTAACACAGCACATTATAACAATCCCCGCAAGGGGATTGTGGCGGCGATGATACAATGAACAATTTACAATGTACAATGGACAGTTACTGGGACTTTGAATTACAAGCCCCTGCCCTCTTTCGTAAAGAGGGTGCCGCCGCAGCGGCGGGTGTTTTTCCCTTCATCGTTAATTGCAGTAGGAGGCAGTGTATGAATTTTTTTGAATCAGCAGTATTTTACCAGATATACCCGATTGGGATGTTGGGGGCCGAGCGTGATAACGATTTTAGCTCGCCGCCCGTTTCGAGGATAGGGCAGCTGGGCCGATGGATCGGGCATTTGAACAGGATAGGGGCAAACGCCGTCTATCTCTGCCCCGTCTTTGAGTCGTCACACCACGGATATGATACCGGCGACTTTTGCAGGGTTGACAGACGGCTTGGAACCAACCAAGACCTTGCCGATTTTGTTGCAGAATGTCACGACAACGGCATACGGGTTGTGCTGGACGGGGTGTTCAACCATGTGGGGCGTGATTTTTGGGCGTTCCGTGATGTTATCGAGAACCGTGAGAAGAGCCGCTACACCGGATGGTTTCACATAAACTTTTCGGGAAACAGCGGCTATAACGACGGATTTTGGTATGAGGGCTGGGAGGGTCATTTTGAGCTTGTCAAGCTGAATCTCTACAACCCTGAGGTCAAGAGCCATATCTTTGACGCAGTGGGTATGTGGATAGACGATCTTGGCATAGACGGACTGCGTCTCGATGTTGCCTATTGCCTGAATCACGACTTTTTGCGGGAACTATGCTCGTTCTGCCGTGGCAGGAAGCCCGGATTCTGGCTTGTCGGAGAGGCTCTCCACGGAGATTACCGCAATCTGATGGACGGCGCTCTTTTAGACAGCGTTACCAACTATGAGTGTTACAAGGGTCTCTATTCCAGCTTTAATTCGGCGAATATGTTCGAGATAGCATATTCACTCAACCGTCAATTCGGAGCGGCCGACTGGACACTCTATAAAGGAAGACATCTCTTTAATTTTGCCGACAACCATGATGTCACACGGATAGCGACAATCCTAAAGGAAGAAAAACACCTCCCGCTGATATACGGTCTTCTGTTTACCATGCCTGGAATCCCTTGTATCTATTACGGCAGTGAGTGGGGTGTTCAGGGCGACAAAAAGGACAGCGACTATGCTCTCAGGCCGCATATCGAGACACCTGTTTATAACGAGCTTACAGAGTTTATCGCACGATTAGCTCAGATACACAAGGACAACATCTGCCTTACAAGCGGCGATTATAAAGAGCTGCATCTCACCAATTCGCAGTTTATTTTCGAGCGTTCCGCAGGCGGCGAAAGGATGATTATAGCCATCAACATCGATTCCGCCGAATACGCCGCTCATTTTAACGCAAACGCAGGCTGCGGCGTCGATCTCGTCACAGGAAGCAAGGTCGATTTCGGCGGCGGACTAAGACTGCCGCCCTGCTCGATTATGATAATAGGAGTAGAGAGGAAGATGTAAATGGCATATAAACCACGTCCAAAGCCAAGTTTTTTAGATAATACGACTAAAGCGTTTGTTGACGGAGACACACAAGTATATAAAATGAATGACAAATATTACACATGGGACGGATTTCATGGTGAAATAGAGGTTTTTAACAAAAGAGGGTATCATATTATGGTACTCGATACATATGGCAACACGATAAAAGGTGCTGTGAAGGGGAGGAAAATAAATGTATAATAATTTTATCGATGATTGTTTAAGTGCAAAAGCGTATATTCTTGATTTAGATAAATATATCGAATATTGGCATGAAAACGAAACAAACAACACACTTCAGGATTTTTTAGGACTAACCGAATATGAATACGAGCAATGGGGAAAATCAAGCGATTCCATATTTCGGGATATACTGTCATGCAGACAAAACGGCATTGATTTTACTCAATATAAACTGAAATCGTCATAGACAATAACAACTATCAGTAAAAACCAAAGGAGGGTACAACATGGAAAAATCAAACAGGATGGATAAGGTCAATTACTATTTAAGGTTGGCGGAGGTTGCTCTTGAGAGGTCTACCTGTTCTCGGAGGAACTACGGGGCGGTGCTGGTCAAGAATGACGAGATTATCGCAACGGGGTACAACGGCGCCCCTCGAGGCAGGAGAAACTGCAACGACCTAAGCTATTGTATGCGGGAAAAGCTGAACATACCCCGTGGCGAGAGATACGAGATGTGCCGATCGGTACACGCCGAAGCAAACGCCATCATCTCGGCCGAACGCTCGAAAATGATGGGGTCTACAATGTACTTAGCCGGAAAAAACGCAGAAACACAGGAGCTCGAAACAGATGTAAGCTCCTGTGCTATGTGTAAAAAACTGATAATAAACGCCGGAATAAAGATGGTGATAATCAGAAACGGCAAGGACAAGTTCACCAGCATAAACGTAAGCGACTGGGTCTATAACGATGACAGCATCACCGGCGAAACGGGGTATTGATTAATCACGCCTTTGAATCGCATCCCAGAACATTGCTGATTTTGTGTGCTACCATGTCTTTGACGGCCTGACGGGCAGGGAGCAGATACTGTCTTGGGTCAAAGTGTGACGGATTTTCCGCCATATGCTTGCGGATAGCCGCTGTCATAGCCATACGAATATCGCTGTCGATGTTGATTTTGCATACGGCACTCTTTGCCGCTGTTCTGAGCATATCTTCGGGTATTCCGATGGCTCCGGGCATATCTCCGCCGTACTTGTTTATCTGCTCAAGAAAGTTTTGCGGAACGCTCGACGCGCCATGCAGGACAATGGGGAATCCGGGTAATATTTGTGTGATGCTATCCAAAATATCGAAACGCAGCCGGGGCTTTTGTCCCGGTTTAAACTTGAATGCACCGTGGCTTGTCCCGATAGCTATAGCCAGCGAATCAACCCCTGTTTTGCTGACAAACTCCTCCACCTCTTCCGGACGGGTGTAGGACGCATCCTCCTCCGATACCGAAACATCGTCCTCAACCCCTGCAAGCTGTCCCAATTCGCCCTCTACCGTAACTCCCTTTGCATGGGCATACTCGACAACCTTTTTCGTGAGTTCTATGTTTTCTTTAAAACTGTGGTGACTTCCGTCGATCATAACAGAGGTGAACCCTCCGTCTATACAGCTCTTGCAGATCTCAAAGTCGGCTCCGTGGTCAAGATGCAGAGCGATAGGAATGTCGGTCTCGGACGCTGCCGCCTCAACCAACTTCATAAGATAGGCGTGGTTAGCATATTTGCGGGCTCCCGCGCTAACCTGCAGTATGACAGGCGCCCTCAGCTCCTGTGCTGCCTCGGTTATTCCCTGCACAATCTCCATGTTGTTTACGTTAAACGCACCAACGGCATACCCTCCGTCATAGGCTTTTTTAAACATTTCTTTTGTTGATGTAATAGGCATAATAAATCCTTTCTATAATAAAAATTTTATTTGTGTGGTCTATTATACAACATAAAAACAGAGTTGTCAAATGAAGATTTTGTATCGCCTTGCCTCTCCCTTTGGGAGAGGTGGCACGCTTTAGCGTGACGGAGAGAGCATGATGCAGCGTGACATTCTCAATATCTCCGCATACACGGCCGAATCTCGCACGGGGCATCCCGCCTGTCCTCCGCCCCGCATGATCTCGGTGCATTTTCCGCAGGCTATGCAGCACTTGGCGGGGTTTAGACCGCCTGTGCCGATAATATCAGCGGCGCAATCGGGGTAGGCAAAGGTCAGTCTGCCGAATCCCGCCATAGCACAGTCACCCCGCTCTATCATGGCGGCGGCTATGTTTGCTCCGTGGTGACGCAGATAGGACAGTCCCGAAGAAATCACGGCACAGTCGGGAAATGCCCTCTGCACCGTCCCTGCAAACCCCAGTATACGCTCGGCTCCTATCAGCGGATGCTCTATGTCAAGAAACCTTGCAACATCGGCAGGACGGTTTACATTAGAGTTTACATAGGGATTGCCCGCCGTTATGTTTATCAGACTGAATTTGTGATGGTCATGCAAAATGCGGACAAGTTCGAGCGTTTCGGTCAAATCGGGGGTAATGCCCGAATCCTGCGGCGATACCCCGAATCCGTATGGATAGGGGAACCCGTCATATGCGTTCAGCCTGCTTGTGACAAGCATAGTTCCGGAATTTGCTTTAGCCGCACTGACAGCGTTTCTAAACAGACGGGTGCGGTTGTCAAAACTGCCGCCATACTGCCCTTTTCGGGTAAATGCCGAAAGAAACTCACTGAGCAGATAGCGGTGGCAGCATTTTATATCAGCACCGTCGGCACCGCACTCGGCGGCAAGCCTAACCGCCCTGCCAAAGTCTTGCTCCAACACCCCACATTGGTCATCGGTTATGATACAATCCTCAGAGATAGGGTTGTCTCCCTCAAAGATGGGATTGTTGTATGCTATTATCGGCTCAGGGATCCCGTTTGGCTTTGAGTATCTGCCCGAATGGGTCAGCTGAACAATTACAACAGGACTGTATCCGTTTTTATCATAGCATATCTTTTTTATGTTTTCTATCAGCACCTTAAAACTGTCCTTGTTCTTCTCGTGTATCCACAGCTGCCGTGGATTAGCGCGGGCGTTCTCGGCAATAGCGACCGCCTCAAGCCAGATCAATCCTGCGCCGCCTTCGGCAAACCGCCTGTACCGCCGCTCGGTTAATTCGCCGGGACTGCCATCGGTATTACCGTCGCACCCCTCCATAGGCTGGTATGCTATCCTGTTGGGGATAGTCATGCTCCCGATCTTGAGCGGCTCGGCAAGCACTCCGGCATTGTCGGAATAGGCCATCTCCAACCCCAGCGCCGAGAGAGCATCTGCCAGATCCTGTTTTGTATTGTAACTAAAACGAGGGTTCATGCAATCACAACTCCTTTGCTAAGTTCTCTCATATATCTCAGTGTCTCTCCTGCGTCTTTGTCGAAATCCCATTTCCCCTCAAAGGTCATACGCTCATTATAGCCTATGTTGGCCAGTGCGGCAAAAAACTCCTCATATCCGCCGCCGTCTCCCTCTGTCGGATTTTTGCGGGTTCCCGGACAGGCGATATGGGTGTGCCGCAGATATATTCCGCCCGACTGTACCTCCTTGCCGCCGTCCCCTACCGCAGAGCAATGGAAAAAATCCGCCAAAAGCAGAAAGCAGGGATGGGCTGTATCCTTAACGCATTGTATGCCCTCCGCCATGGTGTTAATAAGATTTGTGGCTCCCCGCTCAAGCGGCTCAAGCACGGCCGTAACGCCGTTGTTATACGACTGACTGCCCAGCATACGGGCGACCTGTATAAACTGCTCATACGCTCTGTCATGCCTGAATCCTTGCGGATATGTCCTAACCCCCTGATTTCCGAGAACGATTATCTCAGAGCCCAAACCCCGCAATTTCGGGAGTATGTTCTGTATATACCTCTCCGCTTTTTGCAGATCGGCATCGGGACCGGTCAGCTTTATTTCGTTTGGAAACAGCACGTTAAACGCTTCGCATTTTATACCCGCAGATTTCACCCGACAGACAGCATCCGCATACTCTGCATCGGTCATTTCGTAAATACTGTCCGCACGAGGCTCGATATAATCAAACCCCGCCTGCACCGCCTTTTCCGCCATATCGGTTGTTCCGCAAAACCCGAATCTCATGTGAATCACTCCAAACCTACAATGTAACAGTCGTGCTTTTATTTTAGCACGAGTTTGTGAGAAAAGCAATGGGTTTGTTTAGTTTCTATAAAAAGAAAATATTTATTGTTATTAATCCCCTTTTCCTTTTCAACCACGAAAAGCACAAAAAGACACGAAAGGTTATAAATAAATGTTTTCGTGATTTTAGTGTATTTCGTGGTTTCGTTCCCCGTGACTGTCAATTGTAGCAGACCACCCCGTCAAACACTATCGCAACTTTGTTGCGAGTGTTTGCCACCCCTCCCCAGAGGGGAATTGGAAAT
>WRME01000101.1 GCA_009777275.1 Oscillospiraceae bacterium | reverse complement strand
GTGTTCCCACGGGACTGTATAACTCTGCCGTTATGTTCGCTGAGAAGAGTGCCATCGTCAAAGAGCAGATCTACAAATACATTCCTGCCCGCAAGATTGCCCGGTTTCAGCGAATATCGCAGCATCATGTTAGATTTTGCCGCAATCCTAACATCGGCGATCTTGTAGAAAACCCCGCCGCCTGAAGAATTTCCCGCCAGCCTAAAGGCATAATCTCCGCTCCTGCCGCCATCATTAACGATAGCGTTACGGGTTAGAGAGAAAGACCCAACGCTTTTGTGGGCAAGCAGAGCGGGATTGTGAAGACCTACATCTATAGGTGCGACTGTATCGAACCTTGATCTGTTGATATAATAGTCGGTTTCCCGTGATTCAAAACTGTTACGCCAGTACAACGGCCCGTTTGAATGGGGGATGTCTATATTATGCCTAAGCGGCGTTATACCCTTGAGCATATCGAGAGCCGCTCCTGCGGTACGCATATAATAGTCGGACGAAAGCCATATGCCGTCAGCAGAATGGGTGAGAAAATACTGGTCTGTGGGTATGTCGAAATAATCCCTGCCCGCTTTCATCCATGAGGTTGCTTCGTCATATTCGTCAAACATAGCAAAATAAACATTCCGAACATTCCATCTGTTCTTGAGAGTATAGACCTGCTGCCAGACAAACTGTCCTGCGTTTCGGGGAAAGTCGTTGACATTGCCGTCGTTGCCGAGATTAGTCCAGGCAAATCCGGGGAAAACCACCGGTTGATACTCTATACCGTTCTCATTGCAGAACTCGATTTCCCGGGGAACTCTGCTGACCAGCCAGTTCTCAGCATTGTTTGCACGGTATCTTCCCACAGTCCATGGCGATGCCATGTCGAGCGATCGGTAGACTGCGGCATATCCATCGGTTCTCTGTGTCCAATCGTTATCGGGGATTCCTCCGATTATATAATACCCCCTATTCCTGAACCAATCTATCAGCTCGGTCATAACCTCCGCCGACGGGTATCGGTTTGACCCCTCGCTGTTTCGGGAGATTCCCCAAAAGCAGACGACAGGCTTTCCGTCAACCTGAGCATATGCAGGCGAACTGACAAGACCCTTGTCCTCTGCATTGTAGATAAAATCGAGCTGAAGTTCCCGAACGAGAGCATCGCCGCTCCCTCCACCGCCCGACATATCGTACATAACATAGAAGAGGCGGCCGTTCTCTTCGGCCTTTTCTTTGATGGTCTGCAGATGATTCTTTGCCGTGGTTTTGATTGTGGTTATATATCCGACAAATCTCTGAACGGCGGCTCCGTCTATTCTGTTTTGACGCATCCACTCGAAATGAGTTCCGATTATCGCATCATCGGTAGAGTTGAAGAGCCTGGACCGTCTTCCGTCACCCAGCGGTGCAAAGTTAGTATCATACAAAACAGCCCCGTTGTCTATGTAATCGTCAACATCGGGGTAGACCTCAACGGCCGAGCCGTCTTTTTCGGGTATTCGTTTACCATGAGCGCCCCAATGTGTCCAATCTCCCTCGTTCTCTCCTGCTCTAAACCATGCCTGATAGCCTGTCATTCCCTTGCCAATCATATTGTTATGCTCTGTAGAGGCTGCAAACTTTGGAGGAGCCTGCACCGTATCATCAGGCATTGCTCCCGGCCATATTCTCATGCTCTGCAAAATTCCGCCGTTTCCTATCCTAAAATGCCCGCCGTAATTCTGGGTTTGATTACTGCTGAAATTACAGCTTGGAATGGTGAGCCTTGTTGTTATAAACTCTCTTGTTCCATGACGGGGCAGAATGATTCCTCGGTATCGTGCATCCGTGCCTGTTCCTATGGTACTCATATACTCCAGCCTCATGGAGTTGGAGTTGTTGTCAAAATATGTAATCTCAAGCGTTACATCGGGTGCGTTTCTCACAGGCGTATATTCTATAGCAAAATACGCATACGCCTCGATGTTCAGCACGGGCGATCCTGCCGCCGTGCCGAAATTATATCTGTTATCTCCGGTTCTGTTTATCAGCCTGATCCCGTCACGAACGAGCGGATTCTCAAAGACTATATAAACACCATCATCTGCCGAACCAATAGTATAAAAAACAGGCGCCGACAAAAGAATCAAAACGGATATAACGGTACACAATAATTTTCTCATAGTCTCCCCAGAGCCTCCATCAATATCATGCGAACCGCCGCAGGGTCTGCTTTTCCTGCGGTTTTCGCCATTGCCTTACCCATCAAGAATCCTGATACCTTCTCGTTACCCGCCAAAAACTGCTCTACAGATGAGGGATTTTCGGCCAAAACCTCCGACACTATGCCCTCTAACAGCCCTGTATCGGATACCATGCCGAGATTGTTTTGAGCGACATAGTCTATGGGGTCTATGTTTTGGTTATATATGAGCGATAATATTTTTTTTGCGGTGTTGCGGTTGATTTCTTTACGCTCGACAAGCAGGAGCAGATCGGCGAATTTGTCACAGTCTATATCTATGTCATCGTTGGATTTGTTCTCCTGAGTATCCATAGATAGCAGTTCGGTCACGATCCAGGAAACAACATCCTTAGGCGGCAGTCCTTTTTGGGTGAGTTTGTCGAATATATCCGAAAGTTTCCTGCTTGCGGTAATGATTCCCGCATCATATTCGGATATGCCGAGCTGACCTGTAATGCGTGCAAACTTGTCGCCTGCGCTTTCGGGGAGGGTTGACTTTACTGCGGCGATCCACTCGTCCGATATATCTATCGGGAGTATATCGGGATCGGGGAAATAGCGGTAATCAGCCGCCTCTTCCTTGTCACGCATAGAATAGCTAACACCCTTATTGTCATCCCAGCGGCGTGTTTCTTGTATCAATATTTCACTGCCTGTTTCGAGTGCGTCTATATGCCTTTGGCTTTCATACTCTATAGCCCGCACAATGGCCTTGAGAGAGTTCATGTTCTTCATTTCGGTACGGACACCCAGAACATCCGAGCCTGCCTCTCGCACCGACAGATTGACATCACACCGCATGGAACCCTCCTGCATTCGGCAATCGGATACACCCGCAAAGGAGAGAATCTGACGGAGCTTTTCAAGATAGGCGACAACCTCTTCTGCTGAGCGGAAATCGGGTTTGCTGACAATCTCAATAAGGGGAACCCCCGCCCGATTGTAGTCAACAAGCGAAAGATCGTATGAATGGACAAGTTTGCCCGCATCCTGCTCAAGATGGATCTGGGTAAGACCGATGCGGCGGCCGCCGTCTGCTGTTTCTATATCAACATAACCGTCTTTGCATATCGGGGCAAAGAGTTGTGTTATCTGATAACCCGTAGGAAGATCGGGGTAAAAATAATTTTTTTTATCGAAGGATATTGTCGGAGTTATGCGGCTGTTTGTAATAATACCCGCAGCTATGCCAAGTTCTATAGCTCTTTTGTTGGCGTTAGGGAGCATACCCGGCATACCGGCACAGGCGGGACATACATTCTCGTTAGCCTGCCCGCCAAACTCAGCGCTGCATGAGCAAAAGAGTTTTGATTTAGTCGCAAGCTCTGTGTGAACCTCAAGCCCCATCACAACTTCATATTTCATATGGCACACTCCTTTTTATTAGCCTTTGTAGACAAACAATCTCTCCGAATCACCATGTTTCATCGAGATCGAGGGGAATCCGCATAAGGATGACAGGAGGCAAAAGACCGAACGCTCAAGATTATTTTTACCCGTAACCGACGGCGAAAGGGCAAGAAACCCGCACTCATCCAGCAGACGGGTATAGTGTTCGGCAATCAATCGGCGGATCTGCATTGCCTTGTGGTAGAGCTTGTTATAGTTATCCTTAGACAGAACCATACAGCCTGTTATTATCGCAAGCTGAGTATCACGGTCAAAACCCTCTGTGCGGGATTTCAGGTACATCTCATTCAGGTTTTGGGCATTTTCCGCACGGAATCCGAACTTCACGCCATCGTATCTTGCGGTATTGCCGCTTATTTCCGCCGATGCAAGAATGTAAAAAACATAGGGTATTATATCGGTGTATTTCAGCTGAGATATGTCTTTGTATTCAGTGGCTTTATCAGGGATTTCTTTCGCAAAATCACTGACACCGTCCGAAATAGCAGAGATAACACGGCATCCGTCATCTATGTTGCGGCACAATACGCCTATACGATCCATAGACGAAACGGCGGGAATAAGCCCCTGTCTCGAAACAGCACCATATGCGGGGTTGATATAGACCAACCCATGCCCGGGCGCCTGACGCTGCAATTTGCCAAAGAGATCATTGCACAAAACAAAGTCGCACCTATTCTCAAGCATTGCGGTAATGGCGGCATCGGTGTTCTGCTCAAACAGGCTGTCGATACCAAACTCGTCCGTCTCTATCAAGCCCGCAAACTCCATGCCTTTGCCGATACATCGGTCATACACATCGGCACCGAACGGTGCCTTAAAGTTATAGAGCATCTTAGAACCGGCGGAGGATATTTCATCCTTTACCATGATATTACTACAGGCCATAAATCTCATGCTGTACACCTCTTTTACGCTATAGTTTTGGGAACCTGAAAGTATCCGTCATATTCAGCAGGAGCGGTTGACATAAGCCGATCTCGTGTGATCTGTTTGACCGCAACATCCTCCCGCATGATATTTGTTTTGGCAAGCGGGGTTATCAGCGGCGTTATACCGCAGGTGTTGATTGTATCAAGCAGCCCAAAGCCATCCTCAAGACCGGAAAGAACATCCGCAATCCATGTGCGGGTATCGCTATCAAGACTGAACTTAGCCATAGACTCATAGGTTTTTACATTTTCGGCTGTCATATTATTTTCCTCCCGTTGTTTACTCTTCAAGAGATGAGTATTCGTATAATTCGTGCGGAGCTATATCTTGCCCGTCTTTCCACTCGACAGTGTTGCCGCTGATACGGACAGTGTTAAAATACTTCTCGTCTTTTAATTTTCCAAACCAATCGCCGCTAATATAGGGAAACACATTAAATATTTTTTGTTCTTTGGTTTCATATTTCAATTGCAGTTTATACCCGGGTAATGGTTTCACTCCGATTATTTTCGGTTGTAACATAATATAACCTCCTCATCGCAAAGGTTCTATTTTGAAAAATTCACGTCCCTCAGAGAGTAATTGCCAGTTTGCTTCAAGATTTTCTCGGTGAATTTCAGCCCATGCAACTATTAGTTTTAATTTCTTTTTAGGTATCTTTCCTTCTAAAACTTTTCCGTCAAACGAAATAGCGGCTTCTTCACCTTGATACTCCGCATGAAAATGCGGAGTATTGTGACGTTCGTTTATTTCACGATACATAGTAATTATAATTCCGTAAAACACACTCAGTGTAGGCATATTGTCCGTCACCTCAACTTCACATGGATTTCTCTCAATTGAGCTTCCGAGACTGTGTTAGGAGCATCGAGCAGCAGATCCTGAGCGTTTCCGTTCATGGGGAATGCCACAACCTCTCTGATGTTTTCCTGCTCGGCTATAAGCATCACGATTCTGTCAAGACCGGGAGCCATTCCTGCGTGGGGAGGGGCGCCGTATCCAAAAGCATTGTAGAGAGCGGAAAAGCTGTCCTCTATATCCTTTTGGGTATATCCCGCTATTTCAAAAGCCTTGAGCATAATATCGGGACGATGATTCCGCACGGCTCCCGAGGATAGCTCCACACCGTTGCATACAATATCATACTGCCATGCCAATATATCGAGAGGATCCTTGTTCATAAGGGAATCCATCTCACCCTGCGGCATGGAGAAAGGATTGTGGGTAAATTCGATCCTGCCCGTCTCTTCGCTAATGCCGTACATCGGGTAGTCTGTCACGAAACAGAACTCGAATCCTGTGTCGTCGATAATGCCAAGACGAACCCCAAGCTCTGTCCGTATCTGCCCTGCAAGCCTGTCGACCGCTTTGGGCGAATCCGAAATAAAGAAGAGGGTATCGTCTTCTTTGAGAGAGAGCATATCGCATAGCTGCCTTTGCTTGTCTTCTGACAGAAACTTTACTATAGGACCCTTGAGCTGCATATCGCTTAGCACAGATATATAACCAAGCCCCTTCATGCCGATAGATTCGGCGAAGGTGAGCATCTTCTCGAAGAAAGATTTAGACATAGAGGCGCATTTTGGAGCGACAATGCCGCGCACGGGTTTGTTCTTGAAGGGGGCAAAGTCTACCTCTGAAAAAAACGCAGACAGATCCTCTATAATAAGCGGGTTACGCAGATCGGGCTTGTCGGTGCCGTATCTCAGCATACACTCCTTGTAGGGAATCCGCTTAAAAGGAGCGGAACTCACCCGCTTGTTTGAAAACTCTGTAAATATATCATACATCACCTTTTCCGCCGTGCTAAAGACATCCTCCTGATCGGCAAAGGCCATCTCAAAATCAAGCTGATAGAACTCGCCCGGAGAACGGTCTGCACGGGCGTCTTCATCACGGAAGCAGGGAGCAATCTGGAAGTATTTGTCAAACCCTGAGGCCATAAGCAGCTGCTTAAACTGCTGAGGAGCCTGCGGCAGGGCATAGAACATACCCTGATGCTTTCTGCTCGGCACAAGATAGTCACGGGCGCCTTCGGGGGAAGATACGGTCAGGATCGGTGTTTGTATCTCGATAAATCCCAGCTCCTCCATCTTACGGCGGAGACTGCTCGTTATTTTTGACCGCAGCACGATATTGTCACGAACCTTTTTGTTGCGTAGATCAAGGAATCTGTATTTGAGGCGTATCTCTTCCTTGGTCGCCGTTGATTCGTCTATCTCAAAGGGCAGATTATGGTGAGAAGCGCCGAGAACCGTGATCTTGTCGGCCTTTAGCTCAACCTCACCCGTTTCTATTTTGGGGTTAAAGGTCTCCTCATCACGCTTTCGCAATACCCCGCTAACCGAAATCACATATTCCTTACCCAGCCCGTCCGCCAATTGGTGATCATCGCAGACTACCTGAGTTGTGCCGTAATAATCACGCAGATCAATGAAAACCACACCACCGTGGTCTCGTATGGTATTGACCCATCCTGATAGGGTTACCTTGCCGCCGATATGCTCCTGTCGCAATTCTCCGCAGGTGTGTGTTCTGTATACATTCATATATTAATCCTCCGATACTAATTCGAGTATATCTTAACCTATTATTTGCAGAATGTCAAGGGGTGGCAAAATGGGAAGACCACCCCGCCGCTGCGGCGGCACCCCTCCCCAGAGGGGAATGACGGACAATTAACAATTTACAATGAACAATGGACAGTTACGGGGGCTTGAAATTATAAATAA
>WRME01000100.1 GCA_009777275.1 Oscillospiraceae bacterium | reverse complement strand
CCCTCCCCAGAGGGGAATGGGGCTTGCATACCATAATTTCCAATTCCCCTCTGGGGAGGGGTGGCAAACACTCGCAACAAAGTTGCGATAGTGTTTGACGGGGTGGTCTGCTGCAATTGACAGTTACGGGGGCTTGAAATTTCAAGCCTGTAGGGTACGCACCCCCGTGCGTACCGCCCTTAATAAACATTGCGTACCGTGGATACAAGAACGCCGTGTTTACGCCCACGAATGACCGAGGGCAACATTTCGTGTCTTTTGTGTATTTCGTGGTTAAAAAACAATTTCAAATCGAAAGGATTATATATTATGAAAATATCAAAAGTAGGGGTTGTCGGGTGCGGCAACATAAGCGGGATCTATTTTGAAAACCTGACTAAGGTTTTCGGCAATACCGAGGTGACGGCCTGTGCCGACCTAAGCGAGGACAGAGCCAAGGGAGCGGCGGAAAAATACGGCATCCCAAAGGTGCTGACCTTTGAGGAAATGCTGAGCGATGACCAAATCGATGTTATTCTCAACATTACCACGCCCAAGACTCATTACAGCATATGCAAAGAGGCATTGCTGGCGGGCAAGAATGTATATGTAGAAAAGCCGCTCTGTCTCACCTTCACAGAGGGTAGGGAGCTTGTCGAACTTGCCGCAAAAAAGAATCTCAAGATAGGCGGGGCGCCCGATACCTTTATGGGAGCGGCTATCCAGACCTGCTGCAAGCTGATCGACGACGGATTTATCGGCAAACCTGTTGGAGCGACTGCATTTATGATGTGCCGAGGGCATGAGGGATGGCATCCCGATCCTGAGTTTTATTACGAAACAGGCGGCGGCCCTATGTTCGACATGGGCCCATACTATCTTACCGCTCTGGTAAATCTGCTGGGTAATGTCACCGAGGTCTGCGGGATGAACAGCATTTCATTCCCGACAAGAACCATCACAAGCGCTCCTAAGTTCGGCAAGGTCATAGATGTTGAGGTAGACACCCATGTTGCGGGTCTGCTGAGATTTGAAAACGGAGCGATAGGAACGATTATCACGAGCTTTGACGTTTGTGCAAGCACATTGCCGAGGATCGAGATATACGGAACAAAGGGCAGTCTCATCGTTCCCGATCCCAACGGATTCGGCGGCGAGGTAAAGCTGTCAACCACTGCCGACAACAGTTTTAAGTCGGTACCGCTGACACATATTTACGCCAACAACTCGAGAGGTATCGGTCTTGCCCAGATGATGAGCGCCGCCCAAACGGGCGGGGATGTGCTTGCATCGGGAGAGTTGACCTGTCATGTACTTGAAATCATGGAGGCCATGAAAACAAGCGACACCGCAAAATCCTACTATAAAATGACCGGAAAATTCAAACCGGCAAGAATGTCATCGGATCTTATTAATGGGAGTGTTTAGAAAAACACCCGCCCTTGCGTAGGACGGTACGCACGGGGGTGCGTACCCTACAGGATCATCAACGCAATCTGAAAGGATCATATAATTATGAAAAAAAGAACATTATCCATAGCAGTGAGTTTTATGCTGCTGGTTACCGCTATCGGGTGGAGTACGATAAAGAGCGATCCTGCTCCTCTGCTGCCCTATCAGGATGTGACGCTCAGCTTTGAGGAGCGGGCGGTTGACCTTGTTTCACGCATGACCCTCATCGAAAAGTCAGGTCAGATGCTCAACAACGCTCCCGCTATTCCCCGGCTGAACATACCGAGGTACGACTATTGGGGCGAGGCTCTGCACGGGATTGCCCGACAGGGAGCGGCTACCTCATTCCCCTCTCCCTTTAGCATGGCGGCATCGTGGAACGCTGATCTGTTATACAGAATAGGTGCGGCTACATCGGATGAAGCATGGGGCATGATAGACCGCATAAACAAAGGCAACTACTACTCTCCGGACGGACGGGGAGCCAAGCCTTTCCTGAGCTTTTGGTCACCGACCATAAACCTCTCCCGTGATCCGAGATGGGGCCGCAATGAGGAATCTTTCAGCGAGGATCCCTTTCTCACCGCAGTTATGGGTGAGCGGTTTGTAGACGGAATGCAGGGCATAAGCGATGGTCATTTGCACGAGAACGGTGAGCAGTATATCAAGACGATACCCTGTCTAAAGCATTATGCCGCCAACAACAGCGAGTTCAACCGATATTGGGGCGATTCTGCTATGGACGATACCCTTTTGCGTAACTATTACACATGGGCATTCAGAGAAATTACGCTCAGAACGCCTGTTAAGCAGGTTATGTCTGCATACAACCGAGTAAACGGAGTTCCCTCTACAGCAAATGCTCTTCTTCTCGATACGTTGCTGCGTAAGACATGGGGATTCGGCGGGTTTGTCGTAAACGATTGCGGCGGAATCCCTCATGTATACCGAGAGGGTTATCACAACTATGTCGATACCGAGACCGAAGCGGCGGCATTATCCGTGCTGGCGGGAACCGATCTTGAGTGTAACGCAGGGGTCATAAAGGACAATATAGTCAAGGCCATCGGAGACGAGATAGATACCGAGCTTGGCGTACTTACCGAGGATAACATAGACCGTGCTTTAGTGCGGATGTTTACCGCAAGAATGGCTACAGGCGAGTTTGACCTGACCGATTCCGAGAGGCAAAACGGCGTTACGCTCTACAAGAATCCCTATGCCGATATATCGGAGGACGTTGTCGAATCAGAGGAGAATCTCGAGCTTGCAAAGCAAGCGGCCGAGGAGGCTCTTGTTCTCCTAAAGAACGAGGACGACATACTCCCGCTCGACAGGGAGCAAATCTCATCCATAGCGGTCTATGGCCCGCTTGCCGCCTATTGCGAGATGGGCGACTATAGCAGCACCCCGACCGAGACCGTCTCATTCAAGCAGGGCATGGAGCAATATCTCGACAAGACCGACACACAGATCGAGTTTTACGATGGTCTTGCATCAGGAGGAGGATCTCCGCAGTATGTCGGCAACTTTAGGTCTATAATAATCAACGGGCAGGAAAGACTTGCGACAACCGCTAACAGCACCGTGCTTATGGGCAGGGAGAATGATAACAACGGCCCTACCTTTGTTGACGGAGTTCAGGTTTCTGCAGGCCGCAACAACCTCAGCCATATCGAAAACGGAGCCTATGCCGAGTTTCAGGGTGTTGACACACGAGAGGGGCTGTCGGTCAAGTTGATTGTCAGCAACAACGGTAACCACACAGCCGAGGCGGCATTGTTTGTCGGCTCTTTGGATATGCCTGCGGGAACGGTAAAATACACCAGAACAGCAGGATGGCAAAATTATGTCACTGTTGAGATAGACATACCCGGCAACCCTGCCGCACCACGAGAAAATGAGAGGATTTTCATAGTATTTTCGGGTGCGCCTGAGAACGCCGCCGCAGTAGTCCAGAGCGACATTGACCGAGCGGCCGATGCCGATGCAGCTATCGTGTTCGTGGGAACATCCTGGCATCAAAGCACCCCCGCTCCATACAGAGTTGCCAGCGAGGGACGGGACAGATCATCGACCATTCTCCCCAACAATCAGGCAACCCTCATAAACGCCGTTGCCGCAAAGAACCCCAACACCATTGTGATAATTCAGGCGGTCGGCTATGTCGATGTCAGCCAGTTTCATGCCAATGTCAAGGCGATTATATACAGCTCTTTCAACGGTCAGTATCAGGGTACCGCCGCCGCCAACATCCTGTTCGGCGATGCCAACCCATCCGCAAGACTAACCGCCACATGGTATATGAGCGATTCTCAGATGCCCGCCATCGGCGACTATCACCTAAAGCCGGATGAGAGCATCTACAGACCGGGGCGTACCTATATGTATTTTGAGGGTAATCCCATATATCCTTTCGGATATGGTCTGAGCTATTCAAAATTTGAGTTTGGCGGTGTAAACCTGAACAAAACCTTAGTGGCCGCTGATGAGAGTTTTAATATTATATTCGATATAACCAACAGAAGCGGCAGAGCGGGATCGCAGGTAACGCAGGTCTATATACAGGCGCCCGATGCCGAGAGCCATCCCGACATACCGCTGAGACAGCTCAAGGGTTTTGCCAAGACAGAGGTACCCGCTAACGATACAGTACGCACAGCCATCACGCTAAATGCCGAAGATTTCGGCTATGTGCGGGATCAGAGCGGCAGTATGACCGTCCTGCCGGGTGACTATAAGATCTTCTTAGGATCACACAGCAATGACCCTGATATGATCGAGACAACCGTACACATAACGGCGGCCGATCCAAAACTGCGGAACGTAACCCTTACCGGACAAAAGATCCACATAATCGTTGGGGCAGAGACGGGATCGGATCTCACATACGCTCTTACCGATGATACACTATTCGGTGAGTATTATATAACCGAACCAACCCCCGGCGGAAAGAATCTCGGTAAGAACAAGGGCGTATATAATACATTCAGGCAGGATGCCGTTGTCGCATACAGCTCTAACCGTGAAACGGTAGCAACGGTAGACCAAAACGGCGTTGTTACAGGGACGGGCGGAGGTGTTGCTACCATAACAGCCTCGGTAACCATAGACGGCGTTACAAAAACAGGCTCCTTTGCCATAGCGGTTGAGGACAGGGCATATCTTTCTATGATCAAGGTAGACGGCAGGAATGTTGAGGAGTTTGCGGCAGATTCGTATGAATACTATGTCGCCCTGCCCAACGAGTATGAGGGACTGCCTGTAGTTACCGCCGAATACCCCGATGCTATGGACAGCGTGACTGTCACACAGGCAACAGACATACCCGGCTCTGCCAATGTGCGGGTTACAAAGGGTGACAACAGGAACGACTATGTTATACGATTCCGCCGTGAGGACGGCCCAAGTGCGGTTGTAGCTACATTCAAGGCTATGGAGAAGACATGGAAACCACGGATGTATGAGACGGGCAGCGGCGACAGCACCATGATCTTTACAGACTGGATAAATCTTGACGGATTCAACCAAAACAATCCTGTAGATCTCCATCGCTATAATCCCGACAAACTCTATCTAAGCATGAATCTAAAGCTATCGGTACTCAAAAACACCGCCAATGTGAACATGACAGATCCGGACGGAGTTGATTTTCAGAATCTCTTCGCAGGTGCGAGTGATGCCTTTATCAGGCTGAATACCGTTCCCGATCCGCCCAATAATTTCTATCAATGGACCATCGATCAGGGTTTGGGTATCGAGTGGAGCGAGAATGAAATAAACATCCCCGTTATGATTCCGCTGGGCGGCGCTATGAGAGGACAGTTGGGTTACGGCGGCATGAGGACAAGCGCCAACAACAATGATATAGAGGCTATAAACTGGGGCAACATCAGACGAATGAATGTGCAGTTTTCAAGCACTCAGTACAGAGATCCGATTGCTCAGGCGGTCAGAGCAGGAACGATGGAATTAGCCATGACCCTATCGGATGTCAAGATAGAGTTTGTGAATCCTATTGATACAATCATACCCGGCGATCTTGACGACGACGGCCAAGTAACCGTCAAGGACATTATCATGGTTAGAGACTATATACTGGGCCAAGAGCATTTTGACGAGCAGCAGCGCATTCTGGCAGATGTCAATGATGACGGGGTTATAAACATCTTTGATATGCTGGTTATGCGTAATATAATACTCCGGTAGGGCGGTACGCACAGGGGTGCGTACCCTACAAGACCATCAACATAAAAATTTGGAAAAGGAAAGGTGTGCAGTAATGAAAAGCAAAAATTATCCGCTTTACAAGGTTGACCCGCTGGGTTCCATAAGGGATTTGGTTGACAACTGCGCCGTTAAATACGGCGACAGCCCCGCATTTACTTTTGAGCGGGACAAGGAACGGGTTAGCATCAGCTACCGTCAATTCAGGGCGGACACAGAAGCGCTCGGAACGGCTCTGCATGATTTAGGTCTCAAGAACTCGAAAATCGCCTTGATCGGCGAAAACTCGTATGAGTGGATCGTATCCTATATCGCCGCAGTCAACGGAGGCAATGTTATAGTCCCTCTCGACAAGGAGCTTTCCCCCGCAGAGATCGCCAACCTCCTGCGAGATTGTCAGGCGGATGCTATCATCCATTCGGACAACTACAAGAGCTTGGTTGACGGATTGCCGAAACAGGAGCTGAATATCCGGCACAAAATCAGCATGAAGGATCAGATTCCTGCGCTTATCGCAAGGGGTAAAGAGCTTGTAAAGACAGGCAGTCCTTATACCGACTATGCTATAGATAATACAGCACTCTCGACTATTATCTATACATCGGGTACCACGGGCGTTTCAAAGGGCGTTATGCTTTCACACAAAAGCATATCAAGCGATGTTGTTGTTTCCTGCCGCAACTGCACCTTTTCGGGTGTTAGTCTGCTTGTTCTGCCGCTCCATCATTCCTTTGCTTTTACGGGCGGCATACTGATTATGATGAATTGGGGCTGCAATATAGTAATAAACAGAGGTCTCAAGGAGGTTGCCGGAGATCTTGTAAAGTACAAGCCCTCAAACACACTGCTCGTTCCTCTGTTTGTAGAAACATTCTATAAAAAGGTTTGGGATTCGGCTAAAAAGTCGGGCAAGGACGGAATGCTCAAAAAACTCGTGGGATTGAGCAACCTCTTCCTCAAGCTGGGAATAGACCTAAGACCCAAGCTGTTCAAGAAGGTTCTCGAAGCATTCGGCGGGGAGCTGGATGTGGTTATCACCGGCGGCGCCCCGATAGATTCAGCCTATATCAAGGGATTTCGTGACTTTGGTCTCAAGGTCTTAAACGGATATGGGATCAGCGAATGTTCGCCTGTTGTTTCGGTCAACCGCAATCACTATTACCGTGACGGAAGTATCGGGCTGGTGTTACCTGAAATAGAGGTAAAGATCTTAGACCCCGACCAAAACGGACACGGCGAGATATGCGTCAAGGGTGACATCGTGATGCTCGGATATTATCAAAACGAGCAGGCAACCAAGGACGCCTTCGATGACGGCTGGTTCAAGACGGGCGACATAGGCTATCTCGACAGTGATAACTTCCTGTTTATCTCAGGCAGGAAGAAGAATGTTATCATCCTGGGCAACGGAAAGAATGTCTACCCCGAGGAGCTGGAGTTTGCTCTAAGTTCAAACATTCCCTATATAAAAGAATCGGTTGTATATGCAGAAGGGGACGACATCGCCGCCGAGATATTCCTCGATACCGAAAACCATCCCGACTGCGCCGCCCTGCTCGACGACGACATAAAAAAACTCAACCAAACCATGCCCGTATCCAAGCATATAAGAAAGACAAAAATCCGTGACACAGAATTTCCCAAAACTACTACCAAGAAAATAAAGAGGTGGTAATAAAAAACACCCGCCGCTGCGGCGGGTGCTTTTTAAGATC
>WRME01000099.1 GCA_009777275.1 Oscillospiraceae bacterium | reverse complement strand
GTGGTTTATATTGGAAAACACAAACCAAAACCACGAGATAAACGCAAAATCAAGGAGTCCCGTGCCTGCAAAAAGTACAAATCTGTGCTATAGGAATTTATTACCAGTTTAGGTTGCGGGGGTTGGGGTACGCACCCCCGTGCGTACCGCCCGTCATAAACATTTCGTGTCTTTTCGTGATTTTCGTGGTTGGAAAAAAATCATTCCGCACATCCCATCATTTTCACGAAATTGTTTGACATTTTGTTAATTTAATGTTATGATATAGTTATTAATTTTGAGAGGGATGTTTTCATGGGTCTTTTAAAAAATAAAAAGTTTTTGATTGCTGCGGGATTTATGGTTGCAGTTCTTGCCGCTTTGTTGTTATTTTATCCGGCGAAAGGGCGTGTTACTGCATATATCCCCGTTTCTGTTGACCTTTCTAAACAGGTCGGCAGCGATGGATTTATGTTCAGCAGGTATGTAGAGTTCGGCAATGTTAAGACGGGTCAAAACTCTGCTCTCGAGTTTGATGTTTATTACGAGGGCGATTCTTTCGATACTGCCGCAGGATACATAGAGCTTGGTCAAAAGGGCGGGAGTTCGGTAAGATGGGACGCATCCGAGATTGTCTTTGAAAAAGACCGATGGACACGGGTCACTCTTCCGCTAAGCGGAGGTATTAGCTCGGCCGATAATCTATCCATGCTTGTAGACGGTTTGCCTGAGGGTGACGCTGTCGTCAGAATGACCAACGTCCGCATTGTTGACCAGTCTGTGTCGCCTATGAGCGATATAGTCGGCGGGTCGATGTCGCTGTCGAGCGTGACCGATTGGCAGATCATTCCCCACAACTCTTCCTTCCCCACCGATGACACAGCCGTTGCAAGGGTGCATCTCGGTGATGTTGTCAATCTTGCCGATTACAACGGGACGGGTCTTGATATGACAGCCATAATCACCCAGCAGATGGCGGTTATCAGCAACAAAACCCACAACAGCGGCAATGATGGATTCGGCAACAACGCCGGGGAATACACGGGGCCTATGGTAGGAGGAACCCTGTATATTCCTGCGGGTGTGTATACGGTAAACGGTCAGTTGCTAATACCTTTCGGCGTTACGGTAATGGGCGACTGGAGAACGCCCGCCGATGACAACATGAAGGTAGAGGGTACAGTCCTTGCCACCAACTATGGCAGGGGTCTGCAGCCCGACTATTCGGAGGGCGGCAACAACACCAACGCATTTATTGTCATGCTCCCCAACTCGATGATACGCAATCTGTCTATATGGTACCCTGAGCAAGACCCTGAGAACATCGTCCCATACCGCACAACCGTCCATATGTTCAAGGCGGGAAACTGGGGCGCCGATTATGTTCATGTCCGCAACATAACCTTTGTCAATTCCTACCACGCTGTTATGCAGGGGCCGGGCGGCAACGGATGCCCCAATGTCCACAATATCTACGGCACTCCGCTCTACTGCGGCGTTCTCATGGACGGCATAGGCGATGTCGGGCGGTTTGATTTCATGCAATTTTCTCCCGAATACTGGGAAAACTCGGGATTGCCTGGCGCTCCTGTATCGGCGGCGGCAAAGCAGGCGCTTAGAGAACAGCTCTACAACAACGCAACGGCATTCGACCTGCGGCGTATAGACTGGTCATACTTGACCTATTCGAGCGCATCGGGTTACAATGTCGGTCTGCGATATGCCATGTCGAGACAATCACCGGGCCCTTCCAGACCAAACGGACAGTGCTACAACCTTAGATTCGAGAATTGTATGAACGGCATTGTAATGGAAGAGATGGCTCCCAATGCGGGCAATCTTTTGGCCGAGATAGATATGGTCAACTGCTACAACGGCATAGTCAGCATACCGACAGGAAATAACGGGAGCGCATCCTTTACGGCGGCAAGGATAGATGCCGTCAACAACGCATTGCAGATAGACGGACAGCATAGGTTGTATTTCACCCTTTCTACCATCAACTCAGGCAGGATAGTCTCAAGCGGGGCATTGTCCTTTACCGACTGCGATTTTAAAAACGCCGCCCCTCAGCTGATACTCAACGAGGGAGGTCTCGGAGCTAACCTGATAGGCAGCAGGGTTGGAGGAAATTTAGGAACACCGCAGATAGAAAAACCCGATAACATGGATGTAAATGTTGTACCCGAGGCTGTCGGCGTAAAACCGCCCGATATACTCACTCCCGAGGCGGCATTCGCAAGAGAGGCAAAGCCGGCTCAGGCACAGCTGTTTGTAGCGCAAACGGGAGTGTGGCAGGGACTGACATTCGATAACAACGCTCATAGCAATGATAATGCCAACGACATAACCGATTCATTGCAGGAGCTGCTGAACATTGCCGCTCAAGACGGCGGCGGGATCGTCTTTTTACCGCCCGGTCACTATAATCTGTCGGGTACCAAGAGCATAACCATACCCACAGGTGTCGAACTCAAGGGTGCGGTGGATATAGGGCGTAACCCCGTTCAGATAGGAACGATACTGAACATATACGGAGGAAACACCGTTGATTATGCCAATGCAGGATACACCGACAAGAGAATAGGCGATGCGGCATTTGTGTTGTCGGCAAACAGCGGAATACGGGGAATAGTCTTCACCTATCCCAAAAACTATACGGCAGACTTCCATACGACAGGCGTAAGAGAAAACCTGAATCAGCAGGGCCAGCACAACGGAACATATACCTACGAGAGAAAGATGACCCCGCATACTTTAAACCAATATCCATATGCTATAGAGGGCAACGGAAGCGGAATCTATGCGGTCAATATATCGCTATTCAACGCATTTAACGGCATTGACCTTATGACCAACAGATGCGACGACCATTATGTCCAGTTCCTTTCGGGAATGGCATATAACAACTTTATCAGAGTCGGCGGAGGTTCGGTGGGCGGAGCTATCAAGAATTTTCAGATGAACAGCGGAACTCTTGCAAACGGGAGCGAAACCAAGAACGGAGCATGGATAGACAAATATTCACCCGAGGGACGGACATATCCCAACAACGTCAACATTCTTGCCGATCCCGATAATCCCAATCCTCCCGTGATGTACGACAACCGAGGAGCCTTTTGGGATGAAATGATCGATGTATATGTCCATCGTGAAATGGTGGCATTTATGATAGGCGATGTCAAGAATCAGGTTATGTATGACAACTTTAACTGGTCAGGCAACAAGGGTATGTATTTTATAAAGGAAGATGGTCAGACAGGCAAGTCCACGGGCTGGAGCATGGGTAACGCATTCGACTCGACCATTGTACCGATGGTCTTTGATACCGATGTTGATATAGACCTCATAAACGGGCAGGTTGTAAGTCTGCGAGGAAAGGTTCCCGGAATCTCCGGCAACGGATTCATCTATTTAACCGATGGATGCAAGGACGAAATACATTTTTACAACAACGCATTTTGGGGCAGCGGCGGAGATTTTTATGTCAGGGCAGACGGCGGTACCGCAAAGCTCTACAACAATCATTTGGGCGACAATTTATCAGGAAACGTAAACACAGCGGCGCTTGTCAGCATCAGCGGAACGGGCAGGGCGGAGCTGTACAACGGTTATATCGGCCCAAGCGATAGTATGCCTGTTGTAAGGGGCAACACAAATGTCAGCGACAGGGTTAGGGTAATGGGATTCTATACCAGGAATTACGGTGCAAACTCTGCCTTTGCCGCAAGCATCGGGCTTGTCGATTGGCGGGGTAACCGTCATTACAACGGATACGCAGAGCCGCCGTCCCTGAATATCAATCCTCAGGGATATTTAGGCGCTGTTGTCAACAATCTGCACAGTCTTGCCGTTATGAACAACACAAGATTCAACAATCAAAACGGAGTTTTCGTTGAAAAGCTGCCGCCTGCGAGTTTTGCCGCAGGGATCGGTCTGCGTAGATATGATGTGATCGATCTTGTCAACGGCAGGTCATTCTCTAACGCACGGCAGTTCTCAGAGATTATAGACGGCATACCGGACGGGCAGAATGTCATCCTCAGGGTATGGCGAAGAACGGTCAATCAGTCCTCAGGCGTGTCCGCCAGAGACGAGTATGTCCAGATAGAATACACCAAGGGCCCCGATAACGAGCTCTACACCATGCCTGATGTAATAAGCATAGAAACGGCTGAGCAGTATTGGGGCAACGGCGGCGTTTCGGACAATTGTCAGGATACGGGCGGCGGAAGATTCAACACAGCAGGCGTATCCGGCAACTATGACTGGATGCACTTCAAACTGTATTTTACTTCTACACCCACCTCAATCAGCGTCAGAAGCGCGGCCGACGGAGGTCAGCGTACACTCACCTTTAGGCTGGGAAGTCCCAACGGCCCTGTCCTATTCACCGCTCCCGGCATAAACAACCTGAATGGCTGGAACAACTATTCTACTACACATTCAATCGGAATCAGTCCGCAGAATCTCCCTCTGGATGAGTTGATCGATGTCTATGTATCCTGCAACTCCAGTATAAATCTAAATTGGTTCTCATTTACAGGCACGCAAAATCTGCCGTCACCTCCTGCCTACAGCGGCCCTAACGATGGCATTACTCCCACACCCGAGATTCCGTCTATATCAAATGCGGTATTCTCTCCCTCTTCACTCACAAGCGGCGGCGGCAGTCTGACGCTGAATATTACCGGACAAAACCTCACTTTGATGGAAGGGCATCTCAGAGTAACGGTTATGTCCTGGGGCGGAGCCGCCGTAACAGAGCAGGGCAGCTTTACCGTCACCGGACCGACCTCAGCGGTATTATCGGGAATCACCATCCCGCCCAACAACACCGGAGAGGATGTATACTATGTATTCAACATAAAACTCGGCGAAACTGTACTCCATTCGGCTAACATTATGATACCGGGGTAGGGGGATTATGTATGATGTATGAAAATATAGATTTGACTGATATTCCCGAAATCAAGATTACAGCAAAGGCGTGTAGAAATCCGTTCTATGAGCGAATTATGAGAGAAGGATTTACTATCAAAGAGTATTATAGTCCCGAGGATATAAAAAAGATAAAAAAAGGAAATTTAGTTCGCAGAATAGATATAACCATGTTGGATAATGATGAAATTGCCGCTATGGAGGAATATCACAAAATAAATAATTAGTGAACCAATTTCAAAAATATATATAAGGAGAAGAGAAGATGAACGAAACATTGAGGACTATAGCAGAGAGGTATTCCTGCCGCGCGTATGAGGAGCGTTTGCCTGAGAGAGAAAAGCTGGAGGCGATTGCGCTTGCCGCAGTACAGTCTCCGAGTGCGATGAACAATCAGCCCTGGAAGATAGTTGTAATAACAGATAAGGCGCTGATAGACGAAATGGATGTCTATGGCATGAAGAGCCTTGCCGAGGCTCCCGACAAAACCGCATATGAGCGGTTTATGGGCTGGGGCGGTAAGCTGTTCTACAACACGCCCTGTATGTTCTTGATTCTTACTCCGGGTGGAGCGGGAGTTGATCACGGTATCGTCAGCCAGAATATTTCTCTTGCGGCGGCATCGTTGGGTCTGGGCAGTGTTATCTGCGGTATGGCGGGAGTTCCTATAAACGGGGATAACGATTTTAAGAAGAGAATCGGATTCCCGGATGGATGGGGATATGCAATAGCGGTACTTGTGGGATATGCCAAAGAGACTAAGGAGCCGCATCTGCCCGACCAATCTAAGATACGGTTTATTTAACATGAACAAGACCTATTCTATTTCAGAGATTTCTAAGAAATATAATATTTCTACCCATACGCTAAAGTATTACGAGGACATAGACCTGATCAAGAGCCTGCGAAACAAGAGCAACTATAGGGTATACGACAGGGAATGTCTTGAAATACTGGAACAGGTTCTGCTTTTCCGCAGGATGGGTATCAGCGTGAAGAATATCAAGATGATTTTCGCCGCAAACGCCCGTGATGATATTATGGGTATCATTAACAGCCACAAAGCCCGGCTCAAGAAAGAAAGCTCGGTGCTGGACGGTATGCGTGAGAACATAGCCGCATTTATCACCCAGATCGAGGATGACAGCGTGCAATCAGAGGAGTTTCTCAGAGATTGCGGCGCAAAACGCCGCTGCGAGATCGACCTTGCCGAGATGCGGGAGACCTCCAGCAACGAGGGCAGACGGCATGACGAAACAGAGGATCTGCTTAGAATCGAGAAGACCTCCGACGGCGATGTGCTGCTTATCTCAAGCGAGAACAAGTATGTAGTATCAGAGGAAGAGTACACCATACCCATACTAATGAGGTTTATTACCAAAACCAACGGACGGTTGTGTCTCTTTTTCGGAGGTTATCGTTCTGTGTTTATGAGAGAGAAGGACAGATTGACCATATCCTTTCACGACCATGTGCAGAATTGTGACCTCACCGTCTATGAGTATCTCGATCCTGCAGAAGGATTCGTGGAGATAAAATGGCTGATAAAAACCGACAGAACATCTATATATCTAAACGAAGATATAATCTTTAGTTTGGATTATGTTAATAATTTTGATTTTGAACTGACCTCCAAAATAGGCATAGGAGCTGTTCGGGGTAACAAGGTTACGGTAAAGAACATCTTCGTGCATAAATACAATGACGAGCGTGAGACCGACATCGTCAGCCTGCCATTGATGAAATGGCGGCAGAGTGAGCATTATATGAGCAGCGGAGAGCTGGTCTTCTATAATCTGCTCGATTTGGTTGCAGTCGGAACGCCTCAGCGCTTTACCCTGCCGCTGAGAATCGATATTGCCGCAAAGACCGATGATACAAACCTGCGGATCTATTTTCACAACGGACAGGTTATATTCAACTGGGAACGCAACAAGCTCTGTCTTCATATGGAGGACATACTCACGGGAGAAATCTTCGAGTCCAAAACCAGCGGCTATATCACGCCCAACGAGTTTCACGAAATATCCTGGATAATCAATACCGGATACACCGCCCTCACCGTTGACGGTGTTATGCGGTTCTACAGCGAGGATATGCCCTATATAGCACACTCCCGCAAAAACACCATCACCGATGATATTAGAATAAGCTCGGCATTCGGAAGCACGGTAACGATAAAAAGCCTTGTGATAACGGAGTTGGAGTAGGAACGACTGCTCTCTCCGTCACGCCGTAATAGGACGGTACGCACGGGGGTGCGTACCCTACCGCCCTCTCCGTCACGCCACGGCGTGACACCTCTCCCAAAGGGAGAGGCAAGAACACCCACGAAATTTGTATGGGACGGTACGCACGGGGGTGCGTACCCTACAGACCACCCCGTCAAACACTATCGCAACTTTGTTGCGAGTGTTTGCCACCCCTCCCCAAAGGGGAATTGGAAATTATAGTATGCAAGCCCCATTC
>WRME01000098.1 GCA_009777275.1 Oscillospiraceae bacterium | reverse complement strand
CCCCGTCAAACACTATCGCAACAAAGTGGCGAGGGTTTGCCCCCCCTCCCCAGAGGGGAATTGAAAATTATAGTATGCAAGCCCCATTCCCCTCGGGGGAGGGGTGCCGCCGCAGCGGCGGGGTGGTCTTCCCCTGGTGCCGCCGCAGCGGCGGGGTGGTCTTCCCCTGGTGCCGCCGCAGCGGCGGGTGTTTTTCCCCTGGTGCCGCCGCAGCGGCGGGGTGGTCTGTAGAGGCGGCAATCTGCCGCCCGTGGTTATTACGGATTGCACGGTACGCACAGGGTTTGTATCCTGCGGCGGGCGGTACGCACAGGGGTGCGTACCCTACAGTTGCGGGGATATTATCCCGCTGTGCTGATGTTCAACGCAACGGTTGCGTCTTTGAATATCTTGGCAAATCCGGTTGTGGCCGTGACTGCGGCTCGTTGAATCTGTTTGTCTATGAGTTTGTCATACTCGATTTCTATATCGCCGGCAGATACCATCTCAAGGGCAAAGTTTTTATCCAGCCCTATTATGTGATTGGCGGGAACCGCCGTTGACCTTATCAGAGATGCTCCCATCGGTGTTGACAGTTTGCCTGTAGCCTGAAAGTTGAGCCCGGTAGCAGGGTCTCTAAATTCGGAAATGGCAAGCAGTTTCATAAAAGCATCGGGAGATACGAGCATGGTGTTGAAGTTATACTCGTTAAAGTTATCCCAGAGTTTGAGAAGGTCATTGTAGGTGAGTGTGTCGACAGTAGCAACGCCCAGCTTTACCGAGGCATTGTTGTTTCCGTCGCCGTTGAGCAATACGTTTACCGCATCCCTAAGCTGAGCCTTTGCTATATAAGCGCCGATCTGCTTGAGGGTAACGGTAAAGAGATCGAGCCTCTGATAGCGGATGGATTCGTATGTAGCCTCCAGCACACGTCCGCGCTTTTTAAGGGGGATGAGGTTGGTTTGGAGATTGATCTTGGTTACGGGTATGTTTGAACCCTCCAAAACCTGTTCTACTCTAACCCCTCTTTCGGGTAACGATGAGGTGATCGAGCGATAGTCCATACCCTCTATCTTTGTTTTGGTTGCGATAATGTCGTCGAGAGTGGTAACATCGCTTATACCCTGATGAACCGCTCTGGAGATATACTCCGGAAAGAGAACGGCGGCATTGGTGGTTGAGAAGAACTTTTCAACCGTATCGCTGTTTGCGCCCGAAACCTTGATGTCATATCGCTTGAGTTGGCGCTGATAGGCGTCAAGCCCGCTTATGTCTGTGTTTTCATAGTTCTTTGACGGATCAAGCTCCTCCAAAACCTTTGTAAAGCTCTTGGAAGACACATTGTACATACCTTTTTCTAATTTTAATCCTTGATAATTCATTCTTATCCAATCTCCTTTAATATACTTTTAAATAGGTAATCATTATGTTATTGGGGTCGCTGTCGTCATGCTCTAAGATAAACGAGCCTATAGCGTTTGTGCCTGTTTTAACACTGTTCTTCCCGTTCGCTCCATCGTAAACAATCTGGGCATACCCTCCTGCGTTTTGGGTAAGGGTTGCTCCTGTATATCTGCAGGTTATTGCTCCTAAAATCTTTACAGAGGCAACATCGCCCGAAACACCCACTACCTGTCCGTGTATCGTGCCGCTGTTAGGAGGAGCATACAGATGTCCATTTTTTCCGTGACAGACTATATCTCCAACCTCGAAACCATTTCTTTTGCAGGTTATAACAACATCTTTCATAAAAATAACTTCCTTTCTATATTTTAAATTCGTTCTGCGATGATAAGTTTTGCGATTTTTCCGCAGGATTCAGCTGAAAATCCATATTCTCACCCTGCGAATCCTTCTTGATAGAAGACAAGGATTGCTTGAGGGATACAAGTTCTGATATATCCATCTTTTGTGAGATGCTCTTGATCGTTTTCTGTAAGAACGGCTCTCCCGCAAGAAAGTTCAGACGTAAAACCTCTGTCTGCAATTCTGATCTATACTTCCGTCCCATCTCCGCCTCCGCCTGTAGACTCTTGATCTCTTCGGCAATAGCCTCTATACGGGACTTGTCAAGCATACAATCACCCTTGCCCATGCTCTTGATTATGTCATTTACGCTCTCTATCATGCTCACATCCTTTCCTGTGACTGTTTCTTTGGGAACCTGATGCTTCTTCACAACACCCGCTCCTTTTTGAGCGGGAACTGCTACAAAAGACCATTCGTAAGCATCGGTCGGCTCATCGAGAATAACATAGCAAAGCTTTCCGTTATAGGTCTTGCCGGGGTTATGCTTGCATATAGCGGTCTTGCGGTTGTTCCCGCATATACTGCACAAATGCTTTGCCATGCTGCATCCTACGCTTACCTCTTTTTTGATTCCGCCCTCTATCTCGAGTATCAGATCCTTGTTCTTTTCGCTGCGTACCATATATGCCGATGCCTTGATGTAGTGATATTTCTCCCCTGTCTTGGTAATGCGGTTTTGATCGGTTTCCATAGCCGCATCATAGATACGCGCGGTTTGGTTAGCGCCCTTGTGATTATGGTCAAAAATGCCCGTTTTGCCGATATAAAGCCGAGCCAGTTTTGAAAGAGCATCTACCGTAAAGGCCTCATTATCCCTGTCAACCTCATTATCGCACAGGATTACCGAAAAAGAATATATTTCATCCTTTTTAAAGGCTCTTCGGGTAAATTTGTTGATCTTAGCCAGCTGCTCCTCGTTTATTTCAGGGTCCTTTTTTATTTCATTCAAACCTATTCACCTCCTGTTCGAGTTTTGCCGCCTGAGCGTTTATCAGTCTGCTTCTTGCCGAGTCTATCTCATCCTGGAAGTCGAGCGACTCCCATTCTATCCGAGGCTCGCAGACGCATCCCGACAAATGCAGGAACGTGCGGCAGATTTTGATGATTACCGGACTTAATAGCCGTCTGTAGTAGGAGATCTCTTCATTCAAGATGTCATATTGATGCTTGCTCATCCGTTCGGTTGTAGACCAGTTTAGTCCCAGCAAAAACGGAGGTATAGACAATTTTGCGATTATCTGCTCCAGCATCTGTCTTGCGGGAACCTCACAGTCTATTATCTGATTGTCGGCTCCGATAACCTTGATGTCAACATCGCCTACTGCGATAAAGTCATGCACCTGCCCGTTTCGGCTTGCCTCCATACCCTCAGACCATTCTTTGGCTATCTGAATGGCTCTGTCTTTGGCATATGCCTTGTCGAGAGCCTCATTGCCCGGATTGTATGTAACCGCAAACCGCACGTTTCCTATACGCTCAAAGTTTTGCCCGACCGAGTTGTATATCTTGAGCAATATAGAACTGACAAAGGGCAGAGAACGCAGTACCGAAACCCCCCGTATCGACATATCAGGCGGATTGAGAGCGGAGAAGAGTATCAATTCGGGATTCTGGATCTTGGTATGCGTGAATCCCGCCTCCTGTCTGTAGAAGTCTACATCGAGCGGTGTTTCACCCTGTTTTACCGAGATGTCACGCAATGATGCGTTAAACAGGGCCGCAATCCCGCTCCTGTCGGGGGTTAGCACCATCTCACCCAAAGCGTTTCCGTACATAAGCAGATTATCAAAGAATGAGCATATAAACATCTCAAGCCCTGTCATGCCGGGCCCTACCCTGACATTGACTATAAAATCGTTAAGCTCATTCTGGGCTGCGGGGTCTTCGCAATATACCTTGAATCCGCCGAGAAGTCTGCCCAGCTTGTATAATGCCGCATCTATAACGGGGACCGCTTCACGCATCTGGTCATACAGCTGCATTTCAACAGGCATAAGCGGAGTGTAGCCGCTCAGCATACCAAACGGGTTTGAAGAAGGGCGGCTTGCTGTAGCAATGCCGGAAAACTTTGACCTTGACTTTGTTGTTTTGTTTTTAAATAATTTACTCAATTAATCAATTACTTCCTTTCTGTGAACAGAAAGAACAAAGAAGCTGTCCTTTTCCTTGTTCATTATTGTTGCGACAAAATATCTGATGTCATCCATTGCATGGTCGTTTGCCTTAACAGGAGCGTCGGACTTGGAGTTCATATCCCACGAATAGAGGGAGAACTCTCTGATTGTATCAAGGCAGCTTGAATGGATCTTTATTGCGCCGCTCCTGAGCGCCTCACAGACCTTGCCGATACCGTCGGTCACATCATTTTTGGCGGGGGTAACCGTAAACGAACCGTGACGTCTGAGTGTTTCGATAAAGCCTGCGGCGGACGGGTCAACGACAATGACCGAGATTTCTCTCTTTCCTGCAAGCTCGATAACGGCATCGAGATATTCTCTGTCGGTCTTGTGCTCGCCGGTGATGCGCGAATTGTAATAATACTCCCTAATGCGGTACCATACGCCTTCCGCAAGCCCCCATAAACCGAAAGAGGCGGGATTCACCGTGCCGTAATCGCAGGAAATGCAGTATTTCTCAAATCTCTCCGGCAGGCTTTCGACAATATGCTTATCCCTGCTGAACATGGAGTACACCGTCCCGGAAACGCTGCACCATTTACCAAGCACGAATCTTTCGTAAAAAGCCCCGGAATAGAGGGAGGAATATCGCTCAAGAATAGCGCTCGAGAGAGAGGGGTTATCCTTCATGGTAAAGTGAAGATAGAAGGCGTTTTTCGCCTCTGCCTTTTTTATCCACTCAAGATAAAACCAATGGAAGGGATGCTCCGGATTGCAGTTGAACCAAAACTTTGACCCGGCCACAGAGCATCGCGCCAGAGCCTGTTCCACAAAGGAGCGGGGCATAAGCGCAACCTCGTCAAACATCACACCCGCAAGGGTAACACCCTGTATAAAGGATGCCGACGCCTCATCCTTGCCGCCGAACAGATAGAACCTGTTTCTCCTGCCGCCGAGGGAAACGGTGATATAGTTCTTTGAGATCTTGTGTTCACAGCAAAATCCCAAGGTTGCGAGAATAGACAACAGCGGGGTTATCACATTGCGTCTGAGTGAGGTTATGGTCTTTCCGCAAAAGGCGAATGAATAATCGCCGAATGCCGAAAATGCCCACGAGACAAAAGAAATAGACATACACAGGGTCTTCCCGCTTCTAACGGCGCCATCGCATATAATGGCATCACGGTTCTTGTGGGGGCTGGACTCGCACCACCAGGTAAGAGCGGTTAGCTGTTTTTCTGAAAATGGTTTGAATTTACTCATTCGTGTTCTTCAGCTGAGATGCGCCCTGTTCGAGAGCTTTAAAGAAATCTCCTGCCTTATATTCCTCATTTTCAGCTTCAAGCTCCGCTAATTTTTCAAACGCCCTTACCCTGTCGAAAAATTTCATTTCATAAGCCCCGTCCTTAACCTTTATTTCGCTGATGTTGTAGAGGTCGAGTTTGTCCAGCTCTTCGGGGGATGTTGTTTTGGGCGACACCGCAAGCTTAACGGCATCGTTGATAGAACCGAGAGCCAGCCGCTCAAGACCGGCGCGCGCGCTTTTTACCGCGAATATATTCTCTTCAAAAGCGGCGATCTGTTTCTGCGATGCAGGTTTCTGCAAAATCTGCGCTGCATTTCTCTCGGCAGTCAGCGGCATATATCCCGCCTTTATAGCTGCATCCCTGCCGTTTTGCGTCTTTGCGAAAAAAAAGCAGAACAATTTTTCTTTTGCCGTAAGGCTTGTCTTAGATTTGCTCTTCATGTGATCCTATTCTCCCTTCCATATATCCCTTATAAACACAAAAAAGTTGCACGCTCATGTGCAACTTTTTATAAATATATAATTTTTTCTTATTTTCTTATTCTACCCTGATAAAGAATATATCGGTCCGTCTGTTCGCCCTCATACCCTCCTCACTGCGTGGGTCAAGCTCCGGAACGGGTTTTGAGATTCCGTTTCCCGCATATACAAAGCGGGTATCGTCTATGCCGAGATTGATCAGAAAATCGCAAACCGCCTTTGCCCGCTGCTCCGACAGCAACCTGCCCGTATCGGTGTCGCCTATTCCCGTGTCGGCTATGTTACCCTCAACCCTGATTATAGATCCGCTGAGAATCTTTGCTATATTAGCAAACTCATTAAGAGCAGGATAGGAATCCTCTGTTATGACCGCCACATTAGGGCTGAAATTTATCGTGAGGGTGCGTCTTAACAGAGTATCGGTGTCTGTATTTATCTGTCCGCCATTTTGATTGTAGTTATCTGTCGTCAAGCTATCGTTAGCAAAATCTGATTGCAGTCTTAGCAGAAATGACGAATCAAAGGCAGTATCCTCACCGTTAGGCAGGGTGGCCTCACCCAGAGACATCCATATCTCCGCCATTTCTCTATACAAAATCTGCACCGTTCCGTCAAACAGATCTACATTGTCCGCAAAGTTGGCGAATGACACCAAATCCGACATGGCACGGATCTCAGCATTGCTCAGACCGCTATAGTCCTCGAATTGGCGGATGTATTCGTAATTGCTCTCATACCGTCTTATCGAAGAAAGTGCGCCTTTGATAAAATCGGCGGCCTTATCGGGATATTTATTGAGATAGTCCTCCCTGAAAACGATACCGTCTATCATCAGATTGCTTGCCGATTTTGTCGAGAATAATATCTTTGCGTTTGCCTGCCTCTCTGCCAATGTTATATAGGGTTCCCACAATGCCGCCGCCTCTGCCTGCCCCGAAACCAATGCCTCAAATGTCTCCTCGGTGCTGTTTGTGTAGACCATATCTCTTTTGATTTCATCCGTCTGTGCCGCTGTCAACCCCGATGTCTTGAGCAGCCACTCAAGCATAACATGAGCGGCCGAGTTCTTGGATACCGCTATCCTGTGACCATACAACCCCTCGATGCTTGTTATATCCGCAGTAGTAACAATACCGTCTCCGCCTGTCGAGCGGTCGGTCATCATAACCATCCTGCCCGATACATTCTCCTGTCTGAGGCGGGCGTGTACATACGCCCATTCGTTTACCGACAGACCTATGGCAACAACATCGCCCGCAATAAATGCCTGCAGAGCCTCCTCGTCATCGTTGATAACCCTGATGTCAACATTCAGCCCCATATTGTGATAGGGCGATCCCTGCTTGCTCTGACCAAGACCATGGTTAGCATCGACAACAGGCTTCCAGCCGTGCCACTCGTCTAACGATACCGTGACAGTATCATTACTGCCCCCAAAAGGAGCTATGCCCCCCGAATCAAACACACCATAATAATTCAGTGCAAACCCCACAGCGCATACGATTATAAAAAACCCCGCTATATACACAAATTTCCCTGCTTTTTTCATACCCTACACCCTTGCCTTTCTTTTACTTATATATACAATAATATCACAAATATCGCAACTGTTCAACAGTCAATGCAGAATTAAGAATGCAGAATTAAGAATGCAGAATGTTACGAGGGGTAACCACGGGCAGACCACCCCGCCGCTGCGGCGGCACCCCTCCCCAGAGGGGAATGGGGCTTGCATACTATAATTTCCAATTCCCCTCTGGGGAGG
>WRME01000097.1 GCA_009777275.1 Oscillospiraceae bacterium | reverse complement strand
CGCCGCTGCGGCGGCACCCCTCCCCAGAGGGGAATAGGGGCTTGCATACTATAATTTCCAATTCCCCTCTGGGGAGGGGTGGCAAACACTCGCAACAAAGTTGCGATAGTGTTTGACGGGGTGGTCTTGCTACAATTAACAGTTGACAATGTACAATTGACAGTTATTGTAAATATAGATTTGTTGGTAAAAGTAGAGTTGGATTTCTATAATTACAAGCCCCCGTAACTGTCCATTGTTCATTGTTCATTGTTAATTGTCAATTGTCCGTCACCCCTGTGCGTACCGTGGATACAAAAACACCCGTCCCTGCGATAACCACGGATGACCGAGGGCGGTCATCCCTACAGACCACACCAATGCTGCGGCGGCACCAAGGGAAAAACACCCGCCCTTGCGAGGGCACCCTCTTTACGAAAGAGAGCAGGGGCTTGAAATAAAAAAAATATTTTCTATCTTAATATTGGGGGTAATATGATGAACGAAAGTGTTATAGAAGAAACTAACACAGACGAAAAAACAGAGAACAATATTGTAAAATCATCAGTAAAAGCCGGCATTTCTTTTGGTTCTTGCCTCGCTATAGTTATTTCGTATACAGCTTGGGAATCTATACCATGGGCAATTTTGCACGGTTTACTTAGTTGGTTTTATGTTGTATACTATCTTATAGCACATTAATTTATAAGGGACGATGAACAATTGACAGTTACGGGGGGCAACCACGAAATACACAAAAATCACGAAATGTTTATTAAGGACGGTACGCACAGGGGTGCGTACCCTACAAGAACACACAGAGTTTGTATAGGACACTCTTGGCTCTCCCTTTGGGAGAGCTGTCGGCGGCAACGCCGACTGAGAGGGCGGCCTGTAGGGTACGCACCCCTGTGCGTACCGTGGATACAAAAACGCCGACTGAGAGGGCGGAACGTGTAGGGATGAACTCCGTTCATCCGCAATAACATAATGATAAAGAAAAACGAGGAATTTAATGTGAGAGTTAATATTGAAATTGATTCGCTTACACCTTGCTTAATAGAAAGAAAAACGGGTAAAATAACTAAAACTAAACATATAATCGCAGAGAAAAAAGACGTTAAAAACTTGAAATGGAATTTCAATTGGACAACACCGTTTGATACAGGATTTACAGTAGTAGCGTTAAAAGCCTATGATTCTGATGAAATAGAAGGACTTATAGCCTATAAAGTTATAGAAGACAGCCAAACAGTTCTCGTTGATATTGTTGAGAACGCTCCGCACAATATTGGTTCAAAAGGAAAATATGACGGGGTAGGGAGCCATCTTTTTGCTATTGCGATAAACGAAAGTTATGCAAACGGATTTGATGGGCATATTTATTTTGTGGCAAAATCGAATTTAATCAATTATTATATAGAAAAATTAAAAGCACAATTAGTCAACCCTAAATTATATACAATGGAAATATCGGGATTAAATTCTAAGAGATTGCATGATATTTATTTTGGAGGTATCGATAATGATGAAAACAATAACTGAATTTGATAGACATTTTATAAAAGGGATTTTCACAGAATCGTCAGAAAATATTCCTTTGTATAATTTTAAAAAAATGAGTGAGTATTGCAAAGACAAGAACATTCATACTCAAGAGTTGTCAGAAAGAGAGTTGGAAATGTTTCATGTGAAACATTAGAAAGGAACACTATGCAGCAGAAGGAAATCACAATTGAATATGACCTTACCGATGGCGAAATGCGGCAGGCACTGAAGATTTTTGACAGGCGAACCAAGTTCAAGAAGCGCATGATTTTGACCCTGCTGCTCCTGTTTATCGCCGCATACAACATCGTTGACCTGTTTGTGTTCAGGGTAGATTCTAATATGCCCGCATTTCTTGCGATGGCGGCTATGGCGCTCATAGCGATAATGTGGTATAATCTACGCAGAGAGCATAACGCATATGCGGCGGCAGTGGAAAACATGAAGTTTAGGATGAAAATCGACAACGAGGGTATCAATGCAGAATGCAGAATGCAGAATGCAGAATGTAGGGACGAACTTCGTTCGTCCGATCCCCGTTCGTCCGAATCCGATGAAACAGATGGCACTGCGGCAGAAGAATGGGGCAATGACAGCAAATCATTCAAATTTGCTGAGGATAACATAGAGATTGTTGCGAATGATCAGTTATATCTGATATTTATAGGCAAGGAATGGATGTACGCCATCCCCCGCCGATGCACCGACGGACAATTGACAATGTATGATTGACAGTTGACAGTCGCCCTCTCCGTCATGCTAACGCATGACACCTCTCCCAAAGGGAGAGGCAAGGTGACACACAGGGTTTGCTATAACCACGGATGACCGAGGGCGGTCATCCCTACCGACCACCCCGCCGCTGCGGCGGCACCCTGACGGACAATTAACAATTGACAATGAACAATTGACAATGGACAGTTACGGGGGCTTGAAATTATAATCCCCTGCCCTCTTTCGTAAAGAGGGTGCCGCCGCAGCGGCGGGGGTTTTTCCCCGTGGTTACAACAAACCTTGTCTGTCCCCTTGGCTCTCCCTTTGGGAGAGCTGTCGGCGGCAACGCCGACTGAGAGGGCGGTAGGTATAAGCAATTTATGAAAGAGGTTGGATATGAATAACGATGGAACTAAGATTGTGATAGTAGACATAGAGGCCGAGATGAGGAAGTCTTATCTTGATTATTCTATGTCGGTAATTATAGGAAGGGCTCTGCCGGATGTTCGGGACGGGCTCAAGCCTGTTCACAGGCGTATACTCTATACCCTGTATGAGAACGGACTTACGCCCGAGAAGGGTTATCGCAAATGCGCCGACACAGTCGGCTCTGTTTTGGGGCGGTACCACCCGCACGGAGATCAGAGCGTGTATGATGCGCTGGTCAGAATGGCCCAGGGGTTTTCACTGCGTTATCCGCTGATAGACGGACAGGGCAACTTCGGCTCTATAGACGGAGACTCTGCCGCTGCATATAGGTATACCGAGGCAAAGATGTCGAAAATATCGACCGAGCTGTTGAATGATATAGAGAAAGACACGGTCAGTTTTGCCCCTAACTATGACGACAGGCTTGAAGAACCGTCATATCTGCCGTCAAAGTTCCCTAACCTGCTGGTCAACGGATCATCCGGAATAGCGGTAGGAATGGCGACAAACATACCGCCGCACAATCTTTGCGAGGTTATAGATGCCATCAATGTACTTATAGACGACCCTGAGTGTGAGACATTAGATCTGCTTGCCTGCATAAAAGGGCCGGATTTTCCGACAGGCGGCATAATCATGGGTCATGCGGGCATACGCGCGGCATATGCAACGGGCAGGGGTAGGATCGTCCTGCGGTCACGGACCGAGATAGAGGAGATGCAGGGCGGAAAGCACAGGATAGTCGTTACCGAGCTGCCCTATATGGTCAACAAGAAGAAACTGCAGGAGGATATAGCAGACCTTGTTAAAGAAAAGAGAATAGACGGAATCACATATATAAACGATGAATCGAGCGACCGTGTCGGAATCAAGCTGGTTATAGAATTACGCAGAGACGTTAGCCCGCAGATTATACTGAATCAGCTCTACAGCATGACACAGTTGCAGGAAACTGTAGGGGTTATCATGCTTGCTATTGCGGGCGGTCAGCCTAAGGTCTTTACACTCAAGGAAATGCTCGAGCATTATTTGGCGCATCAGGTTGATATAATAACCAAGCGAACAGAGTTTGAACTACGCAAAGCCCGTGAACGCTGTCATATCTTAGACGGACTAAAGATAGCGCTGGATAATATAGACGAGGTTATAAAGATACTGAGAGCCTCACCCTCTATAGCTGCTGGCAAAGAGCGGCTGATGGAGCGATTCGGTCTTGACGACATTCAGGCAACGGCAGTGGTGCAGATGAGATTGGGACAGCTAACGGGTCTTGAGAAAGAAAAGATAGAGGAAGAACTTGCGGCACTCAAGCAAAAGATAGAAGAACTCTCTGCCATTTTGGCCGACAGGAACTTAGTCCTTGATATAATAAGAAACGAGCTTGCAGAGATTCGCCGCAAATTCGGCGACGAGCGTAGAACCGAGATTATGGCGGTAACAGGAGAGGTTGATATAGAAGACCTTATCGAGAGGGAGGACTGTGTCTTTACCCTAACTCGATTTGGATATATCAAGCGCCAGACCATGGAGACATATAAGATACAAAAACGCGGCGGCAGGGGAGTTACCGGAATGAAACAGCGTGAGGAAGACTTTGTCGAGGAGCTGTTCATATGCTCGACCCATGACAACGTGCTGTTCATAACAAACAAGGGCAAGATGTACAAGCTGAAGGGATATGAGATTCCAGAGGGTAGCAGAACCTCCAAAGGAACTAATATAGTCAACATACTCCCGCTGGAGGGGGAGGAAAAGGTTACTGCTATGATAAAAGTAACCGATTTTGAGCCTGATAAGTATCTTGTGATGGTCACCCGCAAAGGAACTGTCAAGAGAACTCAGCTGGAAGCATACAAAAACGTCCGCAAAAACGGACTTATCGCAATCTCTCTTGACGAGGGAGACGAACTTGCTTGGGTGAGAATGACCGATGGAAACTGCGATGTGATAGTAGGGACCAAAAAGGGAGCGGCCCTGCGGTTTAACGAAAACGACCTGCGTCCTCTGTCACGGACGGCAAGAGGCGTCCGAGCTATCAGACTGCGTAACGATGATGAGGTTGTAGGAATGGCGAGAATACGGGAGGGCGGATGCCTGGTCACCATTACCGAAAACGGAACAGGAAGAAGAACCGGAGTAGAGGAATACCGTGTGCAAAAACGAGGCGGAATGGGAATACGCAACTATAAGATAAACGACCGCAAGGGTGATGTTTGCGGAATCAAGGTTGTTGACGAGACCGATGACCTGATACTTATCGCTACAGACGGGGTTATAATAAGAATCAAGGTCAGCGATATAAGAAAGATGTCACGCCATGCGTCCGGAGTTCGGGTAATGCGGTTGGCAGAAGACGCCAAGGTCGTAACATTCGCAAGAGCCGAGCATGAAGAAAACGAGGAACAAGGAGAGTTGATATAATGTCATCGACCAATATAAGTATAAATATAGACAGTGAATTAAACGAAAAAGCTCAATCAATCTTTAATGCTTTGGGGATAGATGTATCTACTGCGATAAATATGTTGCTGCGAAAAGCTATATATCAAGAAGATATGAGTTTAGATGTTATATCTAAATATTCTGCCACGCATGAAAAAAAGAATAGAAAAGAGGCGTTTGGTTGCTTAAAAGGAAAGATTCGTGTTCCTGATAATTTCAACGAACCTCTCGATGATTTTAAGGAGTATATGTGATGAAATATTTGCTGGACACACACGTTGCTCTTTGGTTGTTTGAAGGTAATAAAAAATTACCGCAAGATATACAAAACATTATTTATGATTCTGAGAATGAAATATTTTTAAACATTGTATCAGTTTGGGAAGTAGCTATTAAAATTAGTCTTAACAAATTAGATTTTACAGGCGGATCAAAAGTATTTTTATCGGCGATCAAAAATAATAATATTGATTTATTAGGGATTAAGAATGATTATATAAATTTGATAGAAAAACTTGAATTTATTCATCGTGACCCTTTTGATCGCATGATAATCGCAACAGCATTAGCAGAAAATTTTACAATTATTACAGCGGATGAAAACATACAAAAATACAATGTGCCGTGGATTTGGTAAGAACAAGGAGAGTTGATATAAGTGAGCAAGAATCCGGTTTCAGAGATAACAAATATGGAGGACGATTTCGCCAAGTGGTATACCGATGTGGTAAGGAAGGCGGGATTGATCGACTATTCGAGCGTGCGGGGATGTATGATTCTCAAGCCGTATGGGTATGCCATATGGGAGAATATACAGGCTACACTTGACAGGATGTTTAAGGATACAGGCCATCAGAATGTGTATATGCCGATGTTCATCCCCGAGAGCCTGCTTAATAAGGAGAAAGAACACGTTGCGGGATTCGCTCCCGAGGTAGCGTGGGTGACCCACGGCGGCAGCGAGAAACTGACCGAGCGTATGTGCGTGCGTCCTACCAGCGAGACATTGTTCTGCGAGCATTATGCCAAGGAGATACAGTCTTATCGGGATCTGCCCAAGCTCTATAACCAGTGGTGCAGTGTGGTAAGATGGGAGAAGACAACACGCCCGTTCCTGCGAAATTGCGAATTTTTGTGGCAGGAGGGGCATACTATACATGAAACAGCCGAGGAAGCAAGAGAAGAAACGCTGAGAATGTTAGATGTATATGCCGATTTATGTGAGAAATACTTAGCGGTTCCGGTAATACAGGGCAGGAAAACACACAAGGAAAAGTTTGCGGGAGCCGAAGACACCTATTCGATCGAGGCCATGATGCACAACGGATACGGATTGCAGAGCGCTACAAGCCACTATTTCGGAGACGGATTCGCAAAAGCGTTTGACATAACATTTACAGGGCGGGACAATGTTATACGGCACCCATACCAAACATCATGGGGAATGACCACCCGCATCATCGGAGCGGTCATTATGACCCACGGCGACAACAGCGGGCTTGTTATACCGCCCTATATCGCCCCTCATCAGATTGCGGTTGTGCCGATCGCCCATCACAAAGAGGGCGTTACCGAGGCGGCCGTTGCCCTGCATGAGGAGTTGAGGCAGTCGTTCAGAGCTATCATAGACCTATCTGAAAACTCAGCCGGATGGAAGTTTGCACAGTATGAGATGCTGGGAGTTCCGATCAGGATAGAGATAGGACCCAAAGACATAGAGAACAGGCAATGCGTTGCGGTCTGCCGAGCCACGGGAGAAAAACGGGTACTCCCTCTTGCCGGCATTACCCAAAGTCTGTCGAATCTGCTTGAAGAAATACATCAGGCAATGTACACAAAGGCGCTTGCCAACAGACAGGAGCGGACATTCACGGCCGATAATCTTGACAAAATGCGTGAATACAGCACAGAAAACCTGAATCTCTTTGTAAAAGCCATGTGGTGCGGCAGTTCCGATTGCGAGGACAAGGTCAAGGATCAAACGGGACTAAAGTCGCTCAACATACCCTTCGACAGCCAAAACCAATCCGGAGCCTGCGTATGCTGCGGAGCAAAGGCTGAAAACACGGTCTTATGGGGAAGAAGCTATTGAGCAATGCAGAATGCAGAATTAAGAATGCAGAATTGCCCTCTCCGTCACGCCACGGCGTGACACCTCTCCCAAAGGGAGAGGCAAGGGGACGGACAGAGATAGTGTTTCATGTGAAACAATGGGAAAAACACCCGCCCTTGCGAGGGCACCATGTAGCAGACCACCCCGCCGCTGCGGCGGCACCCCCCCCCCCCAGGGGATGGGGGGGTCGTACTATTAATTTCAAATACCCCCCTTGGGGGGGGGGGGAACACCAAAAAGAGAAA
>WRME01000096.1 GCA_009777275.1 Oscillospiraceae bacterium | reverse complement strand
CCTATTGCGGCGGGGGTTTTTTCTGTGGGGGTCCTTGCCTCTCCCTTTGGGAGAGGTGGCACGCCTTGGCGTGACGGATAGGGCGTAACTGTCCATTGTTAATCGTACATTGTTAATTGTTCAAGCCCCCCTTGACTTACTCCGTATCTTGTGTTATATTGTATATATAAACAAAAATTTTATATTGCGGAGGTAGGAGAAAATGAAAGAATATCATGTTTTGACGATGAAGGACAAATGGTTTTCGGGTAAGTTTGACCCGCAAAAGCTGCAGGATGCCCTCAACGCTTATGCACAACAGGGATGGGTGCTGAAATCATGCGCTACTGCCGATATTCCGGGATTCGGAAGTACGAGGCAGGAGTTTGTCGCAGTGCTTGAGAGGGATGTTTGAGATGAAAGGCTATCCTACAATATATAACGGGGTTATTTTTATCGAAACAGCCCTTGCAGAGGCTCGGCCTGTTGCGAATGTCAGCGCCGACCTGAGTTTCAAGATCGGAGCACAGTTAAAGAATTTGAACAACGTCAAGCATGAGCTTGTTATAAAGGCCGCCGAGCATAACTGCAACTGCATAACCGAGTTTAAATACGGGCAGAAGAGCCGATGGCTGGCGATAGACGATGTTGCCTATTTCGGCAGCGGGATAGCGTCACAACTGCCGCCTGATGCTTTTCAAAAAATATCCGAATACATATCACAAAGAAATTCGTAAGGAGAGTAAAGATGAAACACATTAAAACCATAAACGGAGCCAATCTAAAGGAATCTGCGCACAAAAGCGGATGCGGAGAGTGCCGCACTTCCTGCCAGTCGGCCTGTAAAACCTCATGCACGGTTGCCAACCAAAAGTGTGAGAGGAAAGCTAAATAGAAGAACCCATGATACATAAATACAGATTAAACGGATACAACATCGTTCTCGATCCAAACAGCGGAGCGGTCCATCTTTTGGATGGGCTTGCTTTTTCGTTGCTTGACTACATCGAGGATGTTCCCGATTCTATATGTCCTCCCCGGATACTCTCAGCCTTGTCGGATAAGTATTCGTCCGATGACATTGCCGAGGCATATGGCGAACTGCACTCTCTATATAAAAGCGGACAGCTCTGGAGCAGTGATGACTATGGGGAGATCGATGGTGTTTTTACAGAGCAGTCTCCTATAAAAGCCATATGTCTTCATGTTGCCCACGATTGCAATCTTAGGTGTCAATACTGCTTTGCATCCAAGGGGGATTTCGGCAGGGGTCGGGAGCTGATGGATTCGGAAACAGGCATGAGAGCCATAGATTTTTTGGTTGCTAACTCAGGCAAAAGACACAATCTTGAGGTAGATTTTTTCGGCGGAGAACCTCTGATGAATTGGGATGTTGTCAAAGAAATAGTAGCCTATGCCCGCAGTATAGAAAAAGAGCATGACAAGAATTTTAGATTTACCCTGACCACCAACGGTCTTCTGCTGAGTGAGGACAAGATCCCCTATATAAACCAAGAGATGGACAATGTCGTGCTGTCGCTCGACGGCAGACCTGAGGTCAATGATGCGATACGCATCAGGGCCGATGGCAGCGGCAGTTATGACAGTATTATAGATAAATACAAGACCTTTGTACGGTCAAGAGGAACCAAGGATTATTATATCAGGGGTACCTATACAAAATATAATCTCGATTTTGCCAACGATGCCAAGCATATGTTCGGCATGGGTTTTGACCAAATCTCGATCGAACCTGCCGTAACTAATGACAAACTCCCCTTTGCCATTACCGATGAGGATTTACCCCGGATCTTTGATGAATACGAAAAGCTGGCTCTGCATATGATAGAAAACCGGGACAGCGGAAACAACTTCTTTCATTTCATGCTCGATCTGGGTCAGGGGCCCTGTCTTATCAAGCGTCTGCGGGGATGCGGCAGCGGTAACGAATATATAGCCATAGTTCCCGGAGGTGATATATATCCCTGCCATCAGTTTGTCGGGATGCAGGAATGGAGAATGGGTAATATACATACGGGAGAATTTGATGAAAGCATTAAGACATTATTTGCGCGGACCTCTGTCCGCAGTAAGCAGGAATGTAAAAATTGCTGGGCAAAATATTATTGCAGCGGCGGCTGTAACGCCAACAACTTCATTTTCACGGGCGATGTTGGCAATCCTCATCCTCTGTCTTGCCAACTTGAAAAAAAACGGCTTGAATGCGCCATAATGATTAAGGCCGCATTAAAATAATAAGGATGTGAAAGATAATGGCGGATTTGTCTGTAAATATTGCGGGTGTGGGGTTCAAGAACCCCCTTATCGCCGCCTCCGGATGCTTTGGATTCGGCAGAGAGTATGAGGAGTTTTACCCTCTGTCGCTGCTGGGAGGAATATCTACCAAAGGCATGACACGCAATCCTCGGGACGGCAACCCTCCTCCTCGTGTCGCCGAAACACGGGGCGGTATGCTTAATTCGGTGGGATTGCAGAATCCCGGAATCGAGTATTTTATCCAACACGAGCTGCCCTATTTGCGGCAGAAAAATACCGTTATCATAGCAAACATTGCGGGATTCACGATAGACGAGTTTGTTCAGATGGCAGAGATGCTCGACACAACCGACGTCGATATGCTTGAGCTGAACATAAGCTGCCCCAATGTCAAACAGGGGGGAGTTTCCTTTGGCATATGCCGTGACAATGCCGCCGCTGTTGTATCGGCGGTGAGAGCCGTCACCTCCAAACCCCTGATGGTAAAACTAACCCCGAATGTCACCGATATAGCGGATATAGCACGGGCTGTAGAGTTTGCAGGGGCCGATGCCATTTCGCTTATCAACACCCTGCTCGGCATGAGGATAGACATAGACACCCGCCGTCCGATACTGCGTAACAATGTCGGCGGATTGTCGGGGCCTGCGGTTTTTCCTGTAGCCCTCCGCATGGTGTGGCAGGTTGCAAAGGCTGTGGAGATTCCTGTCATAGGACTGGGAGGAATCTCAACCCCACGGGATGCGCTTGAGATGATAATAGCGGGAGCGTCTGCATTTCAGGTAGGAACAGAGCTCTTTTCAGACCCCGATTGTCCCGCTAAAATACTAAGCGGAATATCAGAGTGGATGGATCAAAATGGCATAGAGAGTATCGGGGAAATAAAAGGCACTCTAAAGATTTGGGAGTGAGTAGATTGTGAAGATTATGGCGATAGATCCCGGTCTTTCTCGGACAGGCTTGGCTATTAGCGATCGGTCGGAAGTTATTGCTTCTCCCGCAGGGGTTATAGAAGAAAAAAGCCGGGAAAAACTCTTAATCAGAATAAAGGAAGCGGTGATTGCACACCAAGCGCAAGAGGTCATAGTCGGGTATCCCCGCAACATGGACGGCACCGCAGGAAAACGGGCGCAGGAGTCTGCCGAGCTTGCCGATAGCCTGAGACAGCAGATCCCGGTACCCGTGCGGCTATGGGATGAGCGGTATACGACAAGAACGGCGCATAGTTACCTAAACGCTATGGATGTGCGGGGAAAAAAGCGAAAAAAGGTTATAGACGAGGTTGCCGCTATGGTCATTCTTGAGGGGTATCTGGAGTACAGAAAAAAGAACAAAGAGAAAATAGGAGGAATATAAATGGGATTTAAAAAATTAACCGAGTATTTAGATTCTCTATACGAGAACAGAAACATCCCCGGCGTGGGACTCAAGATCTATCACAGGCACAAGCCTGTGTATGAGCATTACAACGGATATTCCGATGCCGCAAACAAAAGGCCCTTCTGCGAAAAAACACTGGTAAATCTATATTCGGCCACAAAGGTTATAACCTGCGCCGCCGCATTGCGGCTTGTAGAAGAGGGCAGGATGAAACTGAGCGATCCTCTGTGGGAGTATATACCTGAGTATAAAAATCTCAGTGTAAAACACACCGATAAAGACGGCAGCTGTGAAATACGCCCGGCACAAAACACAATCACGGTCGAGAATCTCTTTAGCATGACGGCGGGAATAGATTGGGACAGATGCGGAGAGGAGTCGATGCGTCTGCTTGAAGAAAACGGCGGCAAGGCTCCCACGCTCAAGACGGCAAAGACGGCCGCAAGCAGACCGCTGAACTTTGAGCCGGGAACAAAATTCCAATACGGATTCTGCCATGATATTCTGGGCGGTCTTATCGAGGCTGTCTCAGGTAAGAGATTGGGTGTCTATCTCAAGCAGAGCATCTTTGACCCTGTCGGCATGACCGAGACATTTTTCGAGGCGCCGGCCGATCGTCAGGATGACAGGGCCGTTCATTATATAGGGTGGAACAGCAAGACCAATCGGAGCAGAGCCGTAGGTGAGTTGTACGGAGTGCATGAATATGAGGATTACGAGAGCGGCGGCGGCGGGCTTATATCATCGGTGCCGGACTATGCTCTCTTTGCTCAGGCTCTATGCAATTACGGGCTTGCCCAAAACGGCGAGCGTATTCTGCAAGCCGAAACTGTCGAAAACATGAGACGGAACCGTCTTGGCAGATCGCAGATGAACGACTTTGCCTCATTCGGCGGAGCCAGCAAGGCGGGCTACGGATACGGTCTCGGTGTCAGAACCCTTGTTGACCGTGACAAGGCAAAATCGCTCAGCTCGATAGGAGAGTTCGGCTGGGACGGAGCCTGCGGATGTTATACGGTTATAGACCCTGATTCACAGGTTGCTATATTCTATGCACAGGAAGCGGCTGAAGCTCCTTGGTGGGATTGGCACTGTAGTATAAGAAATTTTGCTTACGCAAGCGTTTGGGAGTAAAAATGATATGAAATTAGGAATGGTTGGATTACCAAACACCGGGAAGAGTACGCTCTTTAACGCCCTGCTCGGAACAGGGGCGCAGTCATCGAATTATCCCTTTAGCACCATAAAACCCAATGTCGGGATTGTCACAGTTCCCGATCCGCGGCTGGACAGGCTTGCCGAGATCTATGAGCCTGATAAATTTACACCCGCTACGTTAGAGTTTGTAGATATAGCAGGGCTTGTGCGGGGGTCGTCTAAGGGTGAGGGACTGGGTAACAAGTTTTTATCGAGCATTGCGGGAGTGGATGCTCTCATACACGTCGTGCGATGTTTTGAGGATGAAAATGTCGTTCATGTCGAGGGTAACATCGGAGCCGCCCGTGATATGGAGATAGTCAATCTCGAGCTTATTTTCTCGGATATAGAAATGACCGAAAGGCGCATCGAGCGTCTGAAAAAACTGCTCAAGGGCGACAAAAAGCTACAGACAGAGATAGATCTGCTGAATCAGCTCAAGGATCATCTTGAATCGGGCAATCCCGCGCGTACATTCGGGGATGAGGATACAGAGCTGCCCAAGGAACTTCAGCTGCTGTCGCTAAAACCCGTTATCTATGCCGCAAACCTGAGCGAAAAGGATTTTGATAACGGAATCGAAAGCAATCCCCACTATCTTGAGGTAAAAAAACAGGCCGACTCCGACAGAGCCGCCGTAATGCCTATATGCGCTAAATTTGAAGAAGAAATATCGGATATGTCTCCCGATGACAAAAAGGCGTTTTTGGCCGAGATAGGAGCAACAGGGTCGGGGCTTGACAGCATAATCAGAGAGGGTTATGCCCTGCTGGGTCTGATTTCGTTCCTTACCGCCGCCAAGCAGGAGGTGCGGGCATGGACCATACGCAAGGGGCTCAAGGCTCCTGCCGCCGCAGGAAAGATACACAGCGATCTTGAGCGGGGATTTATCAGAGCAGAGACGGTCGCCTATGACGATCTTGTCGCCTGCGGAAGTATTGCGGTCGCCAAAGAAAAGGGGCTGGTCAGGCTTGAGGGTAAAGAGTATGTCATGGCGGACGGCGATGTCGTGCTGTTTCGCTTTAATGTGTAGCCGCAATGTCGCTTAACAGAGAGCTTATGGCAACGGCGCCGTCGTTTGCCGCCGTCACAACCTGTCTCAGCGACTTTGTGCGTATATCACCCGCCGCATAAACGCCGGGTATGTTGGTTCTGCAATCCTCTCCGGCTATGATATATCCGCCGTTATCGGTAGAGACGCCGCTGAATATCTCGCTTGCGGGCGCCGTTCCTACCGCTACAAACACCGCAGATACGGGAAGTGTATCGGTCTTGCCCTTTGTGTCTGTCTCAACCGATTCTACCGAACTGCCGCCGTTGATTTTTGTAACGGTGGTATGGGTTATAAAATTCACATTAGGCTGTCCTTTGAGAAACTCATAGGTCTTTGTGTTACCTCTAAAGTTGTCGCTTCTGTGGATTATATGCACCGCTGATGCGGTTTTGGCTAAATAGACAGCATCGTCAAAGGCGGTATTGCCGCCGCCGACCACGCATACATCCTTGCCGCTATAGAATGCCCCATCGCAAGAGGCGCAGTAGGACACACCCCTGCCTGTAAACTTTTCTTCACCCGGACAGCCGATCTTTCTCTTCTCGGCTCCCGCCGCTATTATTACAGACTTTGCTCTGTACTCGTTTTTCTTTGTTATTATCCTCTTGGGTTCTAAGACAAAACAGGTCTCGGTTACCTGCTCGGTCATTATCTTAACACCCAATCTCTTGACCTGATCCGCCAATCCCTCTATAAAATCAACTCCGGAAACACTCCTGAATCCGGGTATGTTTTCGATATGAGGAGCGTATATAATCTGCCCGCCGGGGTACGATTTTTCCAGCACAAGCAGATCGAGACCCGCCCTTGCTCCGTATATAGCGGCGGTAAGGCCCGCCGTTCCCGCTCCTACTATAACTGCATCGTATGTTTTTTCCATCTGCAATACTCCTTTATCGGGCAATTCCCGCAATCGGGATTACGAGCCCTGCATATATCCCGTCCGAACAATACCAGCCTGTGGCAAAAATCGTTGGACTCTTCGGGAGGAATCAGTTTTTTCAGCGCCGTCTCAACCTTTTTCGGATCCGCCGTGTTACACAATCCCAGCCTGCCCGATATTCTGATGCAGTGCGTATCGGCCACTATGGCGGGTTTGCCGTGTATGTCGCCCATGATCAGGTTGGCCGTCTTTCTGCCTATACCCGGCAGGGTGAGAAGCTCATCTATGCTGTCGGGTATTCTGCCGCCGAGTTCCGACAATGCCGCGCATAACGCAACTATGTCCCGCGCTTTGGTTTTATACAATCCGCATGATTTTACAAACTCCTCTACCTCGGATATATCGGCATTCGCAAACGATTCGAGCGAATCGAATCTCTCAAACAGCGGCAGGGTAACGATATTGACCCTGGCATCGGTGCATTGTGCAGAAAGCCGAGCCGCTATAATAAGCTCATACGGCTTGGTATATCTCAGGCCGCATACAGCCTGCGGATATAGTGTTCTCAGTTTTTCGGTCAATATCAGCGCCGTTTGCTTTTTGGTCATAATCACACCTCTTGAACTCCGCCGCAAGACCACCCCGCCGCTGCGGTAATCACGGAAACGCCCTCTCAGTCGGCGTTGCCGCCGACAGCTCTCCCAAAGGGAGAGCGAAGAGGGGCCTATACAAACCCTC
>WRME01000095.1 GCA_009777275.1 Oscillospiraceae bacterium | reverse complement strand
ACAACCCTGTATCCCACCCACGGGCGGCAGATTGCCGCCCCTACAGACCACCCCGCCGCTGCGGCGGCACCCCTCCCCAGAGGGGAATTGGGGCTTGCATACTATAATTTCCAATTCCCCTCTGGGGAGGGGTGGCAAACACTCGCAACAAAGTTGCGATAGTGTTTGACGGGGTGGTCTTTCCCCGGCGCCCTCGCAGCGGCGGGTGTTCTTGCCTCTCCCTTTGGGAGAGGTGTCACGCCGTGGCGTGACGGAGAGGGCTCCCTTTCGTGTCTTTCGTGCTTTTCGTGGTTAAAAAGAACAAAAAAAATTATTGTTGCATTTTTCCAAACCCCGTGATATAATATTATTGTGATAATGTTATAATACATATTAAATCAATGGCAAAGGAGTAATGTAAAATGGTTGAAAAATTCGGTTCCTATGTTTATGATACGGAAAACTCAAGAAAAGTCGGCACCCGTGCGGAAGGCGCTTTCGGCGATGCCGATGGATTTGAGGAAAATCTGTACCAGACCAAACGCCGTATGTATTTCCTGCATGGCATCGGCGGCAGTCAGAGCAAGTATGAGCAGGAGACAATCGTTCCTATAAAAGCCGATCAGGCAAAGGAATGGATGGAGCAATACATCAACTAAAACCGTCTAAAAAGCCCTCCGCTTTATAGCGGGGGGCTTTGGCTGTATCTTTAGGAGGCAAAGACCGCTCTATGAAAGAAACCGCATATCTCATAATCCACGGCTTTAACGGAAGTCCCAAAGAAACCCGATATTTAGCCGATTATTTACGCAGGAAAAATCTTGATATACACACCGTTTTGCTCTCGGGTCACGGAGGCACGAAAAAAGAGCTGAAAAACTCTTCTCATACCGATTGGATAAGCAGTGCGGAGCGTGCCGTAAAATCCCTGCTGAGAGAATACAGGCGCATTGTGCTGATCGGTTTTTCTATGGGCGGGTTAATCAGTCTGCATTTTGCCAAAATGCCTAAGGTTGACAGGATTGTGCTTATCAACACCCCGATATATTTTTGGAATATAAAGGTGATTGCAAAAGATATATTTACCGGAATCGTGAGCAGGGATTTTGACAGGATAAAATATTACAAAGGCGCAGTTATGAGGTCAAGCTTGAAATCGAGCATTGATTTTCTGAAAATACTGTTAATGACCAAAAGGATGATAGGCGTCATAGAAAAGCCGGTCCTGATAATCCAATGCAAGAATGATGAAAGCGTGCGGTTCAAAAGCGCCGGATATATAAAAGACAAGCTCGGAGATTCTGCCGTTTTGCAGTATTACGACGGCGGATGCCACCAATTGTTTGCAAACTCAGGAGCAGAAATCAGAGACAGAGCGTGCGATAGGATATTCGGGTTTTTAGGAGAATAAAATTATATAAAATTAAAGGAGATGCAATCAATGCCGGAATTATCACGGTTTCATGGTATAAGGATAACGATGTATGCTGATGACCATAACCCACCTCATTTCCATGCTGAAGCAGGAGGAAAAGAGCCGTAAGTGAAAGGAGAATAATTTTGTTAAGACCACGAATTTTTCAGGTTGAACCCCATAATGATTTTACCGTCAATGTGTATTTTGATGATGGAATTGTTAAATGTTACGATGCAAACCCGTTAATCAAAAAAGGCGGTATCTATGCTCCTCTTGGTGAACCGGATTTCTTTATTAACCATTGCGTTATTATGAATAATACCTTAGCATGGGATGTGTCGGGAAATTGGGATTCCACAATGTGCATAGACATTTGCCCGGATTTGATTTACGGACAAGATTCACTCAAAAGTGCAGTAGGGGGGAAGACTTGTTATGAGAGTAGCTAAGATATATCTGGAAACGACTTTGTTTAACCATTTTTTTGATGTGGAAAGAGAAGCTCATGCTGCCACTGTAAAATTATTTAAAGAAATAAAAGCAAAGAAGTATGAAGCATACACTTCATTGTATGTGACGGATGAAATTGTAAAGAGCACTGAACCAAAAAGGTCAAAGATGCTGTCTCTTATAACCGAGTATGATATGCAGGTGCTTAGTTTTTCTGATGAAATAAGAGCCTTAGCCGATATTTATGTAAATGAGAATATAATACCTGTTAAATATCGTTATGATGGTTTGCATATCGCCTGTGCTACAGTAAACGACTTGGATTATATTTTCAGCTTAAATTTTAAACATATTAACAAGGTCAAAACTAAAACCATGACAAGTGCAATAAACATACGCGAAGGCTATCGCCCTGTGATTATTGCAAGCCCTTTGGAGGTGGTAGATGATGAATAAATGTGAAAAGGAAATCGATGATATTCGCTTAAAACTTTATGAAGAAACAAAAAATTTGACAAGAGATGAAGATAACAACCGTTTGTACGAGCTGGGTCAAAAATTATCCCTTGAATTTGGGTTTAAAATAACACCCGATTCTGATGAATAGTAAGTAAGGAAAAACACCCGCCGCGACGACAACTGTCAATTGGCATCATTCCCCTCTGGGGAGGGGTGGCAAACACTCGCAACAAAGTTGCGATAGTGTTTGACGGGGTGGTCTGCCTCGAAACGCCATGGCGTGACGGAGAGGGCGACATTTCGTGATTTTCGTGGTTTTCGTGGTTGCGAAAATATGGAGGTGATAAATAATGAACAAAAACCCCCATGTGCCGGCGGAGGAGATTGCGGCACAGGCCGAGTATAGCAGGATGTGTGCGGATATTATCCGAGAGCGGTACTATTACAAGATACCGCTGGCATATGTCCATAGCTTTGGATGCCAGCAGAATGTCAGCGACGGCGAGAAGATCAAGGGAATGTTGTCGCAGATGGGATATGGGTTTACCGACAACGCCGATGAGGCGGATTTTATATTGTTTAACACCTGTGCCGTTAGAGAGGGCGCCGAGAGCCGTGTTTTCGGCAATGTCGGCTCTATGAAAAAGCAGAAACAACGCAATCCCAAGATAACCTTGGCTCTATGCGGATGTATGGTTCAGCAGGAGCATATTTCCCTGAAAATAAAAAAAAGCTATCCATATGTGGATCTGCTTTTCGGCACCCATGTTCTGCACAAACTCCCTCAAATGATGCACGAGAGGCTATCCTCAATGTCTCGTGTCTTCAACATAACCGAGGATGAGGGAACTATAGCCGAAGACATACCCATTCGCCGGGACGGTACCGTAAAAGCATGGGTTCCGATTATGTACGGCTGTAACAACTTTTGTACATACTGCGTTGTTCCGCTGGTTCGGGGACGGGAGCGTTCACGCTGTCCTGACAGGGTGCTTGACGAGATCCGCAGTCTGATCGTCGATGGATACAAGGAAGTCTGCCTATTAGGACAGAATGTAAACTCATACCGTGCGGGTTCTGATTTTGACATGAATTTTTCACAGCTTTTGAGGGAGATTAATAACATAGAGGGTGATTTTCGCATAAGATTTATGACCTCCCATCCCAAAGACGCCTCACACGAGTTAATAGACACAATCGCCGATTGCGGCAAGGTTTGCAGGCATATTCATCTGCCTGTACAGAGCGGGAGCGACAGGATTTTGCAGCTGATGAATCGGGGATACACCGCAGATTCGTATCTTTCTCTTGTGGAGTATGCCAAGAACAAAATCCCCGGTGTTGCATTTACCAGCGACATTATAGTAGGATTTCCCGGAGAGACGGAGGAGGATTTCGCCAAGACACTGGAGCTGGTCAAGAGAGTGGGTTTTTCCTCCTTGTTTACATTTATCTACTCCAAACGAGAGGGTACAAAGGCGGCCCAGTACAGCGATCAAACGCCCAAAGAAGAAATAGACCGCAGATTCAAGCAACTGACCGATCTGCAGGCGCAAATCGCCGCCGACAACTTTGCGGGCAGAATCGGGCAGAGTGTGCGGGTTTTGGTTGATTCGCAGGGAAGACTAAGCCCCGACTATGTCGGAGGACGGGACGACAGCGGAAGCAATGTCGAGTTCAAGGGCGGCACAGAACTAATCGGCAGTTTTGCCGATGTAGAAATAACCGATTTTCGCAGTGCGATAATCGTGGGGCAATGCAGAATGCAGAATTAAGAATGCAGAATTACGGGGGCGAAACCACGAAAAGCACGAAAAACACGAAAAATTTTTAAGGAGAGTTATCAATGGAAATTATTACATTAACACGGGAGCTTGGTAAGAAGATTCAGGAATCGGAGGAATATGCAGAGCTGACACAGGCGAAAGCGGCAAACGATCTTGACGATGGGTTGCAGGAGCTGATCGGCGAATATAACCTCAAACGAATAGCCCTGGAGCAGGGCGATGTGGACGAGGATAGACTGCCGCAGGCAGAGTCGGAGGCGCAGGAGATTTTCGGCAGAATAATGACAAACCAAAACATGATCGCCTACAACACAGCCAAAAACAAAATGAACGCCTTGGTCAGCCAGATAAACACCATACTCGTTATGAGCGTAAACGGAGCCGACCCCGAGACCTGCGATGTGTCGAACGCCGGAGGATGCGGGAGCGGCGGCGGATGCAGCGGATGCGGAAGACATTAAAAAATTAGTTCTTGACCTATGCCTGCTAAGTGTGTTATATTATATAAAAAGAAATAACCGCACCTAAAACGATGCGGCGCTTTCAACAAGCTCTAAACTTGAATTTGGGAGCGACCGTCCGCGCAAGGAGCCGCCCTTCCTGATTACAATATATCATAGATATTTTGTTTTGTCAATATATAATTTTTTTAAAAATAATTACAGGAGGACCTCGTTTGACGAAATATGATATGAGTAAAATGTCGCCTATGATGAAGCAATACTGGCAGATCAAGGAGCGGCACAAGGATTGTATACTGTTTTTTCGCTTGGGGGATTTCTTCGAGCTTTTTTTCGATGATGCCGTTTTGGTTTCAGAGCTGCTGCAGCTTACCTTGACAAAGCGGGACAGCGGAGGGGGAGAGCGGGCTCCTATGTGCGGGGTGCCTCACCATGCCTGTGACAACTATATTCGGCGGTTGGTTTCGCAGGGGTACAAGATAGCGATATGCGATCAGATGGCGGTTGACAGTGATTATAAGGGACTTGCCCCGCGTGAGGTGATTCAGATAGTCACTCCCGGGACTATTGTTGACGGTCAGTTGCTTGAGGAGACGGTCAACAACTACATATGCTGTATCTGCGTTGATAACAGGGACTTTGGTATCGGGTTTTGCGATATAACAACAGGGGTTGTCAGGCTGTCTCAGTTTGGATCATGTGCTAATCTTGCGGGGAGTATAATAAATGAACTGTCGAAATTTACCCCGTCTGAGATACTCTTTAGCGGCGGACTGCTGAGCGTTACCGAGGCGGGGAGCTATATCAAGGACAGGCTGGGCTGTGCCTGCGAACTTATTGACGACGACAAACTGGCCATAGATTACTATACACCGATCATAGAGAACCACTTCGGCCGGAGCAAGAAGGAGCTGGGTCTTGACAAGATAGAGCTTGCCGCCTCATGCCTGGGGGTTATTTTAGACTATCTCAACTTTACCCAACGGGCATCGGTAAAGAGGATAATAAATCTCGATATATACAAAGAAAATCAGTTTTTAGGGCTGGACATGACCGCCATTCGCAACCTTGAGATAACGGTGAGTATGGGCGGGGATAAAAAGGGATCGCTCCTGTGGGCGGCCGACAGGGCAAAGACCCCTATGGGACGGCGCTTGATACGGCAGAATCTCCTATGCCCGCTTGTTGATATAGGTGTTATACGGCAGCGGCAGGACGGGGTGGAGGAGCTGCTGGGCAGCACCGTGGCCCGTGAAGAGATGCGCCGCCTGATGTCGGGCATAAAGGACATAGAGCGGCTTATAACAAAGGTTATGTATAACAAGATCACACCGCAGGAGCTGTTGACGCTCTCTGCGGCTTTGGGCAGACTGCCCGAAATCAAGGGGCATATGTCGGGTTTTGGTTCGGCAATTCTCCGCGCTATAGACGGCCGTATTCACCCCCTGTCTCATCTATACAGTCTTATCGAAAAGGCCATTGAGCCGGACAGGGAGAAGAAGACCGTCATCCGTGAGGGGTATAATAATGAGCTTGACGATCTTAGGCGTCTTAGCAGGGACGGTCAGGAAGAGATACGCAAGATCGCCGAAAAGGAAAAGGAGTCGGCGGGACTAAAGAGCCTGAGAAGCGGGTACAACCGTGTGTTCGGGTATTATCTTGAGGTTGGGAACGGCAGTCTCGGCGATGTTCCCGATCATTTTATACGCAAGCAGACCCTGACAAGCTGTGAAAGATTCATAACGCCCGAACTAAAGGAGATAGAGGAAAAGGTTCTGAATGCGGGTGACAGATACGACAGGATGGAGGATGAGATCTTCAGCCAAATAAAGGAGTTTGTCGCAGGTGAAGCTCCCCGGCTCCAGGAGACCTCCGATGCCGTTTCTCAGCTTGATATGCTCTGCGGATTTGCGGCTCTGTCGGCCGAAAACAACTACACCAAGCCTGTGATGGTTACAACGGGATCTATAAACATAAAGGACGGCAGGCATCCGGTTGTTGAGCAGCTTGTTTCGATCCCCTTTGTTCCCAACGATACCCTTATGGACGGCGGCTCTAACAAAATCAACATAATCACAGGGCCCAATATGGCGGGAAAGTCTACCTATATGAAACAAGTGGCACTTATATGCCTTTTAGCGCAGACCGGATGTTTTGTCCCTGCGTCCTATGCCGAACTGCCTGTGGTTGACAACATCTTTACCCGTGTCGGAGCGGCCGATGATACGGTCGGCGGGCGGTCTACATTTATGGTTGAGATGAGCGAGGTTGCATATATTCTCGACAGGATGACCCCTCATTCACTGCTCATTCTCGATGAGATAGGCAGAGGGACATCTACCTATGACGGTATGAGTATAGCAAAGGCGGTAGTGGAATATGTTGCGGGCAATCTGCTGTCGGGCATAACCCTCTTCAGCACCCATTACCACGAGCTTACCGACATGGAGGATGTTTTTTCTAACATAAAAAACCTCAGCGCCGTTGTTAAAAGACGGAGCGATGATATAATATTCCTGCGAAAGGTCATACCCGGCAGAGCAAGCGGCAGTTACGGCATAGACGTCGCAAGATATGCGGGGGTTCCCGATTCTGTTGTCGAGCGGGCAAAAGAGATACTGCTCTCTCTCGAAAAGGACGGTCATGTCATTGTAAAACGAGAGTCCCCGGCCGAACAGGAGCATAGCGGCACCGAAAAAGAAATCGCCCAAATGCTGAGAAACATACACCCCGACACACTCACGCCCATAGAGGCTCTGGGGTTGCTGTATGAAATGAGGAAGGCAATTGACAATGCAGAATGAAGAATGAAGAATGTCGCCCTCTCCGTCACGCCAAGGCGTGACACCTCTCCCAAAGGGAGAGGCAAGAAGACGGACAAAATTTGCGATAACCACGGATGACCGAGGGCGGTCATCCCTACAGACCACCCCGCCGCTGCGGCGGCCCCCCCCCCCCGAGGGGGATGGGGCTTGCCTACTATAATTTCCCATTTCCCCCTCGGGGG
>WRME01000094.1 GCA_009777275.1 Oscillospiraceae bacterium | reverse complement strand
TAAAAGTCTCAACGCCCCTCCCCCGTTGGGGGAGGGGGACCGCCGCAGCGGCGGGGTGGTCTTGTAGGGATGACCGCCCTCGGTCATCCGTGGTTATCGCAAGGGCGGGTGTTTTTCCCCGTGGTTATACAGACAGGAGGCAAAAATAATGACATGGTTGGATTATATTATTTTTAACAGGAGGCTATATTATGCAATACGGTCATTTTAATCAGAACCCCGGGGAGTATGTGATAACTACTCCCGAAACCCCTCGTCACTGGTACAACTATATGTTCAATGAGGACTATGTTTCCTTTACCTCGCAGACGGGGATGGGGCAGTCCTTTGCACAGGACAGAATGGGTCGGCGGATCTCTCTCATAGAGAGCCGAGCCGTCTATCTTGCGGACGGCGACGGCTTTTGGACGGCGAGCGGTATTCCGGTATACGAAAAGAATCGCAGGTATGAGTGTACCCACGGTCTTGGATACACCTCTATCGAGACAGAGCAGAACGGGATTCTTAGCGAGTATAGCATCTTTATCCCGCCTGAGGGTTACTTGGAACTGTGGACGGTCAAGGTGAAAAACCTGCGGGATGTCCCTGCTTCTATTAAGGTGATACCCTATTTTTCGACCAACTTTGACGGCATCTATGTTCCGCAATGTTATAACATGGCGACATCCTTGTACAAAGAGGAGTTGTCGGCTGTATTCGGCAAGGGATTCACGGGATTCGGCGAAAAAGGAACCCGCCCTGTCTATGCCTATATGACAGGCAGCGGCAATGTCACAGGATTCGACAGCCGCAAGAACGCCTTTATAGGAGTATACGGCAACGAATCTCTGCCTGAGGCTCTGATGAAACACGGTGGGTGTACCAACAGCCTTTGCTGTGCTGAAAAGCTGTGTTTCGCCCTGCAATCTACTGTGGAATTATCTCCGGGTCAATCAAAGACGGTGGTCTTTGCGGCGGGTGTTACCTTCGATTTTGATGAGGTTGCAGAGATACGGGAGAAATATTTCGATCCCGGGGCTGCTGAGAGAGTGCTTGAATCTATAAAACAATCTGTAGACAACCGTCTCGGCGGCGTAAAGATACATACCCCCGATCATAATCTCAACAGCATGTTCGGCCGTATGAAGTATCAATGCGATCTCGGCAGCTATTGGGCAAGGGTTCGGCATAACGGTTACAGAGATATTACTCAGGATGCAGACTGTCTGGCCGCCATTAATCCGCATCTTTCTCTGGAGCGGCTGGAGCGAATCATGGAGTATCAGTATTCCAACGGGTATGCTCCCCGCACATTTATCGATGGCAGAATCCATGACCGCAACTTTGCCGACAACACCGTCTGGCTGACCTTTACCGCCTATGATATTCTCATGGAGCTTGGGGATCTTGCCATTCTTGACCGTGAGGTTGCCTTTAACGATGGCAGTAAGGCAAGCCTGTACGAGCATATCAAGCGGTCTGTACAGTTCTTAGCAGACTTTACGGGACATCACGGGCTTGTCCGTATTTGGGGCGGAGACTGGAACGATTGCATTGACCAAGCGGGTGTTAAAGGTCAGGGTGTAAGCGTGTGGCTGTCTATAGCCTGGTATTGGGCCAACAAACTGCTGGGAGAGATAGCCGAGCTATACGGCAAAGAGGATGATGCCGCACTCTGCCGTGACCGCGGCGAAAATATGCGTAAAATCATAGAAGAACACGGCTGGGACGGTGAGTATTATCTATACGGCATTGACGATATAGGACGTCTGATCGTATCTCACAAGAGCGTTGAGGGACAGATAACCCTCAATCCTCAGACATGGGCGGTATTGTCCGGAATCTCAAAAGAACGTGCAGGTCTTGCCATGGATGCCGTTGACCGTGAGCTGGAGCGTCCTATCGGCACCCTTGTATCCTGGACACCATATGGTCCTGCCAGCTTTCATCTGGGTCATGTCGGATCAAAACCACCCGGCGTTAATGAAAACGGCGGCGTGTATCTCCACGCATCTATGTGGAAGTTAGCGGCCGATGCCGTTCTCAAGAGACACGCTAAGGTAGAAGAGGACATCAGAAAGATTCTGCCATACGATGACACATACGCAACAAAATACTGCGAACCTTATATCCTCCCCAACTGCTACTTCTCGGACACCGAAAATTATCGCTACGGAACACCCGGTCAGAGCTTTCGCACAGCCGCAAACCAGTGGTTTGCAAAGGCTCTTGTAACCTATGTGTTCGGTCTTCGTCCCCGAATGGAGGGTCTGTCTATCGATCCCTGCCTGCCGCCTATGTGGAAAGAATGTGCTATCGAAAAACAGTTCAGAGGAGCGGTCTATAATATAAACTACCGTCAAGAGGGCAGCACGGGCAGCATCAAAGAAATCCGTGTAAACGGAGCCGAGCACAACAAAACCGTCCTCCCGTATGAAAAGGACGGCAAGTATGATGTTGAGGTAGTATTGGGGTAGGGGGGAATGGAGGAGTGAAAAACTTCGTCACGGTCAAGGATGATTTAATTTCAATATTAGGTACTCCTTATTTTCAAACAGAATCATGTATGATTTTTTGCGGAGACACATTAAAAATGCAAAAAAAAATCAATAAACAGTATTTTGATTGCATAATTACAAGTCCTCCTTATAATATCGGAAAAGAATATGAAAACATACTGCCTTTACAAGATTATATAGAGTGGTCTGCAGAATGGATTTCTGATTCAAACAAATTGTTAAATCCATTCGGGTCGATGCTTTTAAATTTCGGTTATATTTCTATAGAAGAGAAGGGGAGAGCCGTTCCTATTCCGTATCTGTTGTGGGATAAAGTTCCTCTGTACCTAAATCAAGAAATAGTATGGAATTATTCAGCCGGAGTTGCGTGTAAAAACTATCTTAGCCCAAGAAATGAAAAAATATTATGGTATGTAAAGGACAAAGATAATTATATTTTTAATCTTGACCCTATAAGAGATAAAAATGTAAAATATCCCAACTCAAAGAGGAATGGTAGATCGAGGGTTAATTCGTTAGGCAAAAACCCCTCTGATGTATGGGAAATCGCAAAGGTCACAACAGGACAAAATCGTTCGTCTAAAGAACGCACATCCCACCCATGCCAATTCCCTACCGATTTAATTAACAGATTGATATTAGGATTTACTGATGAAAAAAGCATAGTGCTTGATCCGTTTGCGGGTTCGGGAACTACATTTGAATCCTGTTTAAAACACAATCGTTTTTGTGTCGGATTTGAGATTTTGCCTGAATATTGCGAAATTGCAAGAAAACGCATAATCGCTGTTGAAAAAGAAATGAGATTTGCAATATAATTTTTATAACGGAGGTTGTTATGGATCCATATAAAGACAAAAAAATAGAAAGCTGGCTTTCTATTACTGAACACTTGGTAAGTATCCATCCGCTTACACCTGTAATACCGGATCTTTGTTTGCGGTCATGGCAAAGCCTCTTAAACGGCAAAATCAATACATATCTAAATTTAAAAATAAAAGAAATGAATCTTTCTCCTCAAGCAACAAGCGCTCTTTTGCATGACGTAATTACAGAATATGTAGAAAAAAACGTAAATGGTTTTCGTAAAGGCATAGGTTCTGAAAAAGATATTGTGTGCGAATATGATGATTCGTTCTCTATCGAATTAAAAACATCATCAAGCGATAAAAATATTTTCGGGAACAGAAGTTATGCAAAATCTGATTCAGGCAAATCAAAATCAGGATACTATCTTGCGGTAAATTATGAAAAAGTATCGTCTCCAAACCCTGTAATAAAGCTAATTCAAATAGGATGGCTTGACCATTCTGACTGGAAAGGTCAAAAAAGCGAAACAGGACAACAAGCATCATTAACAAAAGAAGCACGCAATAACAAACTCATTGTATTGTATAAACCCGGGGTTCCTGAGATATAGGAACGAAACGCAAAACATTGTGTTGACAACGGCCTTTGTTTGTGATACAGTAAAACAGAAGAAATGAGGGGATGTTTGTATGGCGACTGCAAATATAAATGTACGAACAGACGCAGAATTAAAGGCACGGGCTCAGCAAATATTTGAATCGATCGGATTAGACTTGTCAACAGCAGTAAATTTATTTCTCAAGCAAACGGTGAGAGCTAACAATTTACCGTTTGTGGTGGGGGTGATGTTTGCGGCCGCCACAGAATCGGCTGCTCCAAAACGTGTTTCCCGCCGTGGAGTGTGGAAGGGTAAATATTCGCTGCCCGAAAATTTTGACGCACCGCTTGACGATTTTAAGGAGTATATGTGATGAAATATTTACTTGACACACATACTGCCATTTGGGAATTTATCGACAGCCCGGAACTCTCCGCCAATGTAAAATCAGTAATAGATGATGACAGCAACGAAATATTCGTCAGCATTGTTTCTGCATGGGAGATTGCGATTAAACGCAGTCTTGACCGTGAAAAAACGACATTGTGCAGCGTATCTGAATTTCTTGATGAAATTTCTGCAAGCAGTTTTAAATTGCTTATGCTGGAACCTCGTCATGTCCTCCCTGTAGAAACATTGCCCTACCATCACCGTGACCCTTTCGACAGATTGCTAATTGCTTCGGCAATAGCCGATGACATGACTTTTATGTCTGCCGATGAAAATGTACCGAAATATGATGTGAATTGGTTATGGTGAAATTGCGTTTTTCTTTACACACCTAACTCTATCTTCTCTACATTCCCTGCAACATCTCCGCCTAAAAACACAGCGGCGTTTTCTCTGAACATTTCTGCTGAGTCGCTTACATAAAACGAGTACCTGCCCGCCTTTCCCGGTTGGCAGGTCATATTTGTGCAGTCGAGCATATCCGCTATGTATATCGCCGTTTCCCGTCCCGGGTCTATGAGCGTAACGCCCATTGCGATCTCCTCTATAATATGGCTGATGAGGGGAAAGTGGGTACATCCTAATATGAGTGTGTCGATGCCTCCGTCGAGCAACGGACCGAGATAATCCTCTGCAACCATAGTAGTAACAGGGTTTCCTTTGTTGTAGTATCCGTTTTCTACCAACGGTACAAACAGCGGACAGGGACGTTCGGTTACAGCTATGTTCTCATTTATACCGCCGATTGCCCTTTTATAGGCTCCGCTCCTGATAGCGGCCGCCGTTCCGATAACGCCGATCCTGCCATTTGCCGTAGTGTTACAGGCGGCGCTGCAGGCAGGAAGAACAACCCCGCTGTAGATAAAGTCAAGCTCATCCCCAGGAAAAACGGCGCTGACCGTACCGCAGGCGGCTATGATACATTTAACATCACGGGACATCAGAAAATTTATATCTTCACGAGCGTATTTTATAACCGTCTCATCAGAACGTACCCCATACGGAATACGCCCTGTATCACCGAAATATACTATGTCTTCATTGGGTAGAAGTTTCATAAGTTCCCGCATTGCCGTTAGCCCGCCAACCCCGGAATCAAATACTCCTATAGGTCTGTTGTCCAAAAAACCGCCCCTTTCGTTTATATGATGATGCCTATAATTGTATAACAATATTGGGTTGTTGTCAATACCTTGTGAAGTGATAACCACGGGCGGCAGATTGCCGCCCCTACAGCAATTCACAGGATATACACCACAAGGACGGTACGCACGGGGGTGCGATAACCACGGATGACCGAGGGCGGTCATCCCTACACGCCCTGTTTACGCCCACGGGCGGCAGATTGCCGCCCCTACCGCAATTCACAGGATATACACCACAAGGACGGTACGCACGGGGGTGCGTACCCTACAGAGGCGGCACCGAAAATACCATTTGACATTTTCACCACAATACATTATACTTATCATATCCCCATTTCTGCATTCTTAATTCTCCATTCTGCATTATTATCTAGGAGGTATTCCCCATGAAAAAATTACACAGACAACCCCTCACCCTCATCTTAGCTCTCATCACGCTCTTCGCAACTTCGTTTAGCTCGGTTACGGCAGTAGGAGCAGATACGCCGATAACGGCGTCAATCGGAGCAATCGGTGCCGCCTAACGGTATTACATCGAAAATCAGTGATGTCTTCCCCGACCCGGAGTTAGCCTCTGCTGTAGCGGAAGGATTGAATATGAGTGTGGATAGTGTTGTGGGTGCAGATGAGTTGGAGGGTATAATATATCTGGGGGTTAGGGAGAAAAACATTGAAAATGTCGATGGTCTACAGTATTTGAAAGGCTTAGAATATTTGGATTTATCCCGGAATCAAATCAGCGACATCACTCCGCTTGCGGGATTAACAGATTTGCTAACTTTGCATTTATATTACAACCAAATTAACGATATAACTCTGCTTGCAGAATTGACGAATTTACAGAATTTGTATTTAGGCAGCAACCAAATCAGCGATATATCACCTCTTGCAGGGTTGATAGACTTAGAGAGTTTGGACTTATCCAACAACCAAATCAGCGACACAACCCCGCTTGCAGGATTAACAGACTTGCAAATTTTGTATTTACATTACAACCAAATCAATGATCTTACTCCACTTGCGGGACTTACAAACTTGGGTTCTTTATATTTACCCTATAACCAAATCAGCGACATAACCCCGCTTTCGGGATTGACAAATTTACGGTGGTTGTCTTTAGGTAGAAATCAAATCAGCAACATATCTCCGATTGCGGAATTAACAGGCTTAGAGTATTTGTGGTTAAGCGAGAACCAAATCAGCGATATTACTCCGCTATCAGGTTTGACAAGTTTACAGGAGTTATATTTAAGCGGCAACCAAATCAGCAACATAACTCCTCTTTCGGGATGGACAAACTTATGGGTTTTGGAGTTATCCGAGAACCAAATCAACGATATAGCTCCGCTTGCAGGATTGACAGATTTACAGATTTTGGGGTTGCAGAACAATCAAATTAGCGACATCACTTCGCTTGCAGGATTGACAAACTTAGCGTGGTTGGGTTTATTTGATCAATCAATTACTCTCGATGATACCGCTATTAACAGACATACCGCATTTACTGTGAAAAACGCAAACGGAACAACTATTGCTCTTAATCCCGGCAGTAACGGAACATATACAAACGGATTGCTAACATGGACAGAATTGGGAAATAATCAGGCATCTTGGTATACTCCCATAACTATCGGTAATGTTACTGTTCTTTTCAGTGGGACAGTGTCGCAGTATGCGGCTGAAAAGATCGTACTAATCAAGGGCAATCCCACAGACAGCGGTGAGGTTTCGGTAGCGGACGTACTCTATGCGCGTGACTTCATCTTCAGAAGATGGCCCGACATAAACAAAGACAGTCCCGAATTTGCCGCTATGGACATGAACAATGATGGCAGGATAGACATATTTGACTTGATAAGGATAAGGGATGCGATACTGCGATAGGAGAATCAATGCAGCAGACCACCCCGTCGCTGCGGTAACCACGGACGAACGCAGTTCGCCCCTACAGACCATCCCGCCGCTGCGGCGGCACCCCTCCCCAGAGGGGAATAGGGGCTTGCATACTATAATTTCCAATTCCCCTCTGGGGAGGGGTGGCAAACACTCGCAACAAAGTTGCGATAGTGTTTGACGGGGTG
>WRME01000093.1 GCA_009777275.1 Oscillospiraceae bacterium | reverse complement strand
TTGTCGTCCGTGCTCCCGGGGTGGGGGGGAGGTGAGGGGGGTGTGGGGGGGGGGGGGGGGGGGTGACGGAGAGGGCAACGGATAATCTTCTTGACTTTCTACTCATTGCTGTGATATACTATGTGTCAAGCGGACTGATCGGCGGCGAACACGTTGATTCCTCCGCTCTTGGCGGCATACTACTGTTGATTGGTAATATAGCACAGAAAGAGTTGGTTATATAAATATGCAGGAAAAATCATGCGGCGGCATAATCTACCGCAAACATCACGGTAATATAGAGCTGATGCTTATCAAGCATCTCAAGGGCGGATTTTGGTCCTTTCCCAAGGGTCATATGGAAGAGGGCGAGACAGAGGTAGAGACGGCAAGACGTGAGATATTAGAAGAGACGGGCATTGAGGTTATGATTGATTCAAGCTTTCGGGAAACGGTCAACTATTCCCCGAAAAAAGGCGTCAACAAGGATGTCGTATACTTTTTGGCAACGGCTCTGAGTTATGATATAAAACCTCAGGACAGTGAGATTTCTCAGATAAAGTGGGTAGAGTTATCGAGGGTTGACGATGTGCTGACCTATGATAACGACAAACAGATGGCAAAGCGGGTAAAACCGCATATTATTAAGAGATAGAGGTGTTTGGGAATGACGATTGTTATTGAAAACGAAATGACGGGTCTTGGGTATGAGCAGATAAAACAAAGCCTGCAAAGGTCACTTGAGGGCAGGAATCTAAAAAAGGTTCTTCTGATCCCTCCCGACATAACCCGTGCAAGCTCGGGCGGAGGTCTTATTACCTCGATATACTACGAGATTCTCAGCGGGGTTCATGTAGACATACTCCCCGCTTTAGGCACCCATGCTCCCATGACACGGGAGGAGCAGATATATTTCTTTGGTGCGGACATACCCGAAGACCGCTATCTTGTCCACAGATGGAGAGACGGTGTTACAAAGATCGGAGAGATCCCGGCAGAGTTTGTCGCCGATGTTTCGGAGGGGCTGATGACCAATGCCATGGAGGTTGAGGTTTCGGACTATATTCTCGACCCGTCCTACGATCTTATTATATCGATAGGTCAGGTTGTCCCCCATGAGGTTGCGGGTATAGCCAACTATACCAAAAACATCGTTGTGGGATGCGGAGGGAGCAGATTCATCAACAACTCTCATATGCTGGGTGCATTCTATGGGATGGAACGCATAATGGGCAGGGATCATTCGCCTGTGAGAAAGGTATTCGACTATGCTCAGGATAATTTTATCTGCAAACTGCCTATTGAATACACACTCACCGTCACGACCGTTACCGATGAAAATGTTAATATTTTGGGATTGTACATAGGACAAGGCCGTGGTATTTTTGAACAGGCGGTCAAGATGAGCCAAAAGCATAATCTCAACTATACCGATGTCCCTTTCAAGACCTGCGTTGTTTGGCTGGACGAGCGGGAGTTCCACTCGACATGGCTGGGTAACAAGGCTATATACCGCACAAGGATGGCAATGGCGGACGGAGGACATCTGATCATTCTTGCACCCGGGGTAAAGATGTTCGGAGAAGATGGCGAGAATGACCGTCTTATACGCAAATATGGATATGCGGGCAAAAAGAAGGTGTTGGAGCTATGCAAGACCGAGGAGGACTTGAGAGGCAATCTTTCGGCGGCGGCTCATCTGATACACGGTTCTTCCGATGATCGCTTTAGAATCACCTATGCCGCAAAAAACCTCACCCGACAGGAGGTTGAGGCTGTTAATTACGAATATATGCCCTTTGAGCAAGCAATTGCTCGATATGACCCCAAGCAGCTCAAACAGGGACACAACACCCTGCCCGATGGCGAGGAGGTCTATTTTATCGAAAATCCTGCCCTTGGGTTATGGACAACAGGGATGTGAGGTGGATTATGACAGACACAAAGCCGCTGGTTACCTGTATTATACTTGCGTATAAAAAATATGACTATTTATTCGACGCAATAGATTCTGTTCTTATGCAGAATTATCCGAATATCGAGCTTGTAATCGCAGACGATGGTTCCCCGGACTTTCCGCTCTCTGATGTTGCGCTATATATCAACGACCGCAAGGGCGATAATATCCGAAACATTTTGGTTTATTCAAACGAGCGGAATCTCGGAACGGTCAAGAGTTATAACATTGCTATCTCAAAGAGCAGCGGGCAGTATTTTGTCAGCCTTGCCAGCGATGATGCCTTTTATGATCAGGAGGTAATCTCCAGGGTTGCAGATAGATTTGTTACGACAGGCGCTATTGTCCTGCTCTGTTCTCAGCTCTATTGTGACGGCGATCTGAGGCCGCTCCGATATTGTCCCAGCAAAAGACGTGTCAAGAAAATCGAAAAGCTCGACACGCCGCAGAAGCAATTCAGGAATCTGAATTTTTGGACATTGATAGACACTCCCTGCGGTGCGGCGACATATTTCAGCAGAGAGTGTGTCGAAAAATACGGCTATTATGATGAGCAGTATCTGCTGGTTGAGGATTGCACCCGTATAGCGGCCGTCTCACGAAAGGGCGGAATCTACAGCTTTGCCTACGACATAGTCTCGGTCAAATACCGTATGGGCGGAATGAGCCAAGAAAACAGCAAGGTAATAAGCCCGACAAAGGCAAAACTCTTAAAAGATGTAGTTCTATGCTTCGAGAAGGAGATACTTCCCTATAAAAAAGAGCTGGGATTCTGGGCATACAGACGAGCTTTGGCCCATTATAAGCAAAAGGTCTGTATGGTGGAGGCAAGACGGATGGGTCTCGGCACTCTTCTCTCCCTTGTCTTTGCATATAATTTTTCGATATTATACTGGAATATGGATATTATCACGACATACATCCGGCATATGCTTGGTATGGATAGACACAAGGCGGGTGTTTTGTTTGATCAAAAAGGAGTGTAGGTTTTATGTTTAATATACCGCAAATGCGTCTTGACCGTGCTTTCGAGCTGCATCAGGAGGAATATGAGTCCGCCGCATTACGGGTGCTGAGATCGGGCTGGTACATTTTCGGCAATGAGATAGAAGCCTTCGAGGGTGAATTTGCCGCATATATCGGGAGTAAACACTGTATCGGTGTCGGTAACGGTCTCGATGCGTTGTGTATGTCTGTTCGGGCTCTCGGAATCGGCAAGGGTGATGAGGTTATTGTCCCTGCAAACACCTTTATCGCAAGCGTGATGAGCATAACCATGAACGGTAACGATGCTACCCCCGTTTTTGTAGAGCCAGACGAGTATCACAACATCGATCCAAACAAAATAGAATCGGCCATAACGCCGCGCACAAAGGCTATATTGCCTGTTCATCTGTACGGACAGACCTGCGATATGTCTGCGATTATGTCTATAGCAGACAGATATGATCTGCGTGTTATAGAAGATTGTGCACAGTCTCACGGGGCAAAACATAACGGCAGAACCAGCGGAACATTTGGAGACGTTGGATGTTTCAGTTTCTATCCGAGCAAGAATCTGGGAGCTTTCGGCGATGCGGGAGCCGTTGTTACAGACAGCGATGATATAGCAGACAAGCTGAGAATATACAGGAATTACGGCAGTGAAAAGAGATACCACAACATGGTTGTCGGGGTAAATTCACGATTGGGTGAAATGCAGTCTGCTTTGCTGAGGGTCAGGCTAAAATATTTGGATCAAAACACTCAGATGAGAAGAGACATATGCGAGTATTATCAAAACAACATCACAAATCCGCTTATCCTGTTACCTAAGATCCGCAAGGACTGCGAATGTGTCTGGCATCAGTTTGTTGTGATGATAAATGACCGCAGTCTGTTTATTGATTATCTAAAGGAACATGGGATCGGAACGATAATTCATTATCCCATACCGCCGCATTTGCAGGATTGTTACAGGAATCTTGGATATAAACAGGGCGACTTCCCCATAGCCGAACAATATGCCGATCATGTGCTGTCTCTGCCTGTATACAGCGGGATGACAGCACAGGAACAAGAATATATAGTTGAGGTGATTAACAAATGGCAGAGATAAAACTTCGCACCCTAAACCCAAAGGATGCTCCGCTGATGCTTGAATGGATGAAAGACATTCAGGTCAATCGGTATTTTCGATTCAACCCTGACAATGTCTCTATCGACAGCGTTAATGAGTTTATAGCAAACAGCCAAGATAATAAGGTAGACAACAACTTTGCGATTGTCGATCATACCGATGAATACTTAGGGACGGTCAGCCTTAAAAACATAGATACAGTTGTAAAATCCGCTGAATATGCTATCGCTCTGAGAAAATCCGCACAGGGTAAAAAATGCGGTTATCATGCCACTATGAAGATACTTGAGTATGGATTCTACGAGCTTGGTCTTCAGCGGATCTACCTCAATGTCTCGGCAGAAAACAAAACCGCCGTGAGTTTTTATGAGCGGTTCGGCTTTGTATACGAGGGTGAGTTTGTTAATCATATTAGCATACGGGGGGAACTCCACACGCTGAAATGGTATAGATTGCTGCGTGATGAATGGGAAGAACTCCCCCGCAAAGGAGAGAAAGCATGAATATAGATATAATAGACATTAAAACAATTACAACAGAAAAAGAGGGACAACTCTCCTTTTTTGAAGCGGACAAAGATTTTGATTTTGACATAAAACGCATATACTACATCACCAAGGTCTCGGAGGGCGTAAAAAGAGGTGCGCACGCTCATAAGAACCTAAAGCAGCTCATATGGTGTCCCATAGGATCTGTTAAAATTTATCTCGACAATATCAGAGAAAAGCGTGAAATAATACTCGACAACCCCGCAAAGGGTCTTGTCATCAAAGAAAGCGTATGGAGAGATATGCTGTGGCTAAAAAGCGATTCGGTTCTATGCGTTGCCGCCTCCGATTATTACGATGCCGATGATTACATCCGTGATTATGATGAATTTATCAAATACGCAGGCGGTGTGATATGAGACAATCAATACCATTCCAACAGATAGATGTTACAAAAAAGGTTTTAATCTATATCGGGATAGGTTTTCCGGGCGGCGACAGTGAAACACAAGGACTGCCGCTCAGCGGAAGTAAGAAAGCTATCATAGATATAGTCAATCTAAAGGGTCGCTTTGGTAATAACTTTTTGTGCTTTTTAAAAAGCAACACAAAAAAGCTGGGAGGATTGTATTACGCAAAAGACACTCTCGAATTTGATGAGTTTCAAGCTCACGGAATCGGTCATTTTTTGCCTGCCGTAAACTATTTCAGCACATTTATCAAAACACTCTTATACGCTTTGTTCTTTTTCCCGAATCTGCTCATTTCTAATCATACCATAAAAAAATGCGTTAAACAGCTGATAAAACTGGGGGTGCCACCATCGTCAATAATTTTTGTTGCCTATTCACCTACGCTAAGCCATACCTATCCGTGTTATCGAGCCAAAAAACGCTTTGGATGCAAATATATCGAGATTCTTGATTGCGGGCCTGTATTCAAGGACGAGGGATTGCAAAGAGACCTGACGCTGAAAATATTCAAAAACCATGACGGTGTGATAACATATGTTGCAGGTTCTGCTATTGACTTTGCTCCTGACAAGCCGTATGCAGAGGTGTTTTTCCCGATTCCCGATCAATTGCTCCCGTTGTTTACAAATGACCAAAAGACAGCAAAGACCCCATTAACCGATCGTAAACCCATAATCGCCTACACAGGTCATCTGTCAAGCGTATATCAGTTAGAGGAAATAATCAAAGTGATAAAGACCACGGGGAAGAGATATAGATGGAAATTTGCGGGTTATGGTCCCCTGTCGGAAGAGCTATCCGCTCTCTCTAAGGATGATGGGTATGATGTAGAGTTTTACGGACTTGTGAATGTTGCAGAGTCGGTAAAGATTATGATGTCAGCTGATCTGCTGATTTGTCCAAAAGGCGGAGATTCAAGCGAATTGGATAAATACAAGTCAAGATATGCGGCTTCCGGCAAATTAATCGAGTATCTATGTACGGGCGTACCCGTTCTTGCTTCGGACATTCCGGCCTTTTCGGAACAAATCAAGCCATATTTTGCTTTGATTCCTCAAAACATCAGCACAAAAGAACTGTGCGAAAAGCTTGAGGTTATATTTGATGAAAGCAACTATTCAGAATTACTCACAAAAGCCCAAGACGGCAGGCAGTTTGCCTTAACAAACTGCACCCTCGATGTATACAACAAAACAACGCTTGAATTTATCCTAAACACATATTAGCGAGGTGGTTATAATTGACAGAACAACTCTGAAGTCAAATTTTGTTTGGAACACCTTTGGCACGCTCTTTTACTTCTTTACCCAGTGGTTGCTGATGATTTTGATTGTCAAGATCGACAACGATTTTGTGAATGCCGGGTTTTTGGCACGGTGTATGGTTATCGGCAATGTGGGCGCTATGATTGCGAGTTACGGTGTCCGGGGTTATCAGATTTCGGATATAAAAGACAAATTCAGCCAGTCTGATTATTTCACGCATAGGATTATCAACATAATCGCAACGGTTGTTATTATATCGCTCTTTTGCGTTTTTGCCGGATACGGTTTGGCGGCAATCACGGTTGTTGCGTATTTGTTCTTTAAGCTGACCGAGGTTTTGACCGATCTTTATCACGGTATAGACCAAAAAAACGACCGCATGGATATAATCGGAAAATCAGGTATAATCAAGGGAGTTGCAGGGTTGGCGGCCTTTCTCGCTTTGTATTATCTATCGAGAAATCTTCTTGCTGCGGTTATGGCTATGTTTGCCGTCACCATGATCGCAACGGTGATTTTTGATTATAAACAGGCTAAGCAATTCGGCAAAATAAAGTTTGCGTTAAACAAAAACGCCTATATCTCATTGCAAAAGGAGTGCTTCTCCCCCTTTGTCTACAGCGTTTGCATGAGTTTGATTGCGGCGCTGCCGAGGTTGTATTTTGAAAACTCACACGGGGTGGAGATGCTGGGGATATATTCATCGATAGCCACGCCTGCCGTTATTGTGCAGCTCGCAGTCTCCTACCTCTTTATGCCGCTCATAACCCTCTTCACAAGATACTACAACGATAAAGACAGACGGTTTATCAGGCTTTTTTTAGCGGTCTCCGCCATAATAGCCGCACTCTGCTCTGTTGCGGTAATCCTATCGGGATTTATCGGAAAGCCTATGCTGGTCTTCCTGTTCAACCCCGATGTCGCCGAATATTCACGGATATTTATAACCACCGTTATAAGCAGCTTTTTGGTAGGCATGATTTTCTTCCTGTTTGCCCTGCTTATTGTTATGAGAAAGATGAAGACGGTCTTTGTCTGCAGTATCACGGGGGTTGCGGCGATTATAGCCGCCTCTGTCGCCGCCATTAACGCATACGGAATAGACGGCATAAACTATGCGCTCATCGGAGCCTATCTGCTAATGTGCATCATGGGTTTCATCAGCGTTTTTGTGAGCGCGGGGAAACAGTTGTGATTTCATTTTAACCACGAAATACACAAAAATCACGAAAAGGGAAGACCACCCCACCGCTGCGTGGGCGCCCCGACAGACCACCCCGCCGCTGCGGCGGCACCCCTCCCCAGAGGGGAATGGGGGCTTGCATACTATAATTTCCAATTCCCCTCTG
>WRME01000092.1 GCA_009777275.1 Oscillospiraceae bacterium | reverse complement strand
TCTCGGTACTGTAGGAACCACTGCGCAATGCCTGCCGCTCCGCCGAAATTGCCGTCAATCTGAAACGGCGGATGGTTGTCAAAAAGATTGGGATGTGTCGATGTATCAAGCAGCTTTATTATATTATGATAAGCCTTTTGGCTTTCTCTGAGTTTTGCCCAAAAGTTTATGATCCACGCCCTGCTCCAGCCTGTATGTCCCCCGCCGTTAGCAAGTCTGCATTCGAGTGTCTTTTTAGCCGCCTCAGCAAGGTCGGGGGTTCCTTGTACGGTGATCTCGTTACCCGGATATAACGCAAACAGATGGGATATATGACGGTGACCCTTGTCGGCCTCGCCGTATTCTTCAAACCACTCCATTATACGTCCGTCCGCTCCTATCTTGGTAGGAGGCAGTTTGTCGAGCGCCTGTCTGAACATTTCGGTTGTATCATCCTCAAGTCGGAGAAGTTTGTCGGCCTTTATGTTGGCCATAAACAACTCTGAGATTATCTGGCTGTCCATAGCGCATCCCTCGCACATGATGCCGTGGTGACCGTTTGGCAGGATATATGTGTTCTCGGGTGAAACAGAGGGGTTGCAGACAAGCTGTCCCTTACTGTTTGGGGTAAGAAAATCGAGAAAGAAGACGGCCGATTCACGCAGATAAAATCTATATTTTTGCAGAAAGCTGATGTCGGTAGTATATTCATAATGCTCCCATATATGCAGACAGAACCATGCCGCTCCGAGAACCCACAGCGTTGCGGGAACATAGAGATCCTGAGGTGCGGTGTCTCCCCATATATCGGTGTTGTGATGGGCGGTGAATCCTCGGCAGTCATACATAACCTTTGCGGTATGTCTGCCGTTTTCATACATACGCTCGATATGATCAAAGAGCGGTTGGTGAAATTCGGACAGATTACAGCTCTCGGCAGGCCAGTAGTTCATTTCTATATTGATATTAATGGTATACTTGCTGTCCCACGGAGGATTGTAGGAGTGATTCCATATACCCTGCAGATTTGCGGGCAATGTTCCCGGCGCACTGCTGCTTATGAGCAAATACCGCCCAAACTGAAAGTAGAGCGGGATCAGCCCTGTATCCTGCTTGCCGTCCTTCAACAGCTCCAGCCGTTTGTCTGTCGGGATCACGCTGTTTTTATCCTCTCCGAAAGAGATGCTCACCCTGTTCCAATACCTACTGTAGCCGCTTATGTGGCGCTGTTTGAGTTTGTCATACCCCAACTCTGCCGCATTTGCCAGCCAATCGAGACAGGTCTGCTTGGTATCGTCATATCTGAATGTGGTAGCCGCCGTTACCAGCAGGGTTACGCTGTCGGCATCCTGCACAACGATACTGCCGCCGACTGTAGCGACACTGCCGCCATCGGCAACAGCCTTTATTGCATAGTGGTAACCGACGCCGCCGTCTCCGGTCCTGCCGTCTAATATTACAGTATCGTTACCCTGATTTTTTATAGCGGTGAAAAACTTGCCCCGCTCAAGGGTTGCTCTAAAAGAGATTTTCCCGCCGCCGGATGAGGTATAACCTATCGCCAAAACCTGATCGGCGGCGCTGATAAAGGATTCCTGCCTATATTTTATCCCGCCCGTCTCAAACTCGGCAGTTGCTACAGCGGTCGAAATATCCAGCTCTCTGCGGTAGTTTGCAGGCTCACCAACCTTGTAGGTGTAATCAATCTTTATGTTACCCAGCGTTTGATAGGGTTTCATGCTTTCGGGAGTTCCTGCAAAGGCCGTAAGCATAAGTCTCTCGGCTTCTTTTAGCTCGCCTTGTTTTATCAGCTGACGCATCTTGGGCAGATTCGGCAGAGCATCAGGATTGTTGCGGTCTATCCGGCCGCCGTACCAAAGGCTGTCCTCATTCATCTGTATCCTGTCGCATCCTCTGAATCCGCCGGGTATCATAGCTCCCAGACGTCCGTTGCCCAGCGGCAGCGCTTCTTCCCACCTGCCCGCCGGGGCATCATACCACAATTTCATAAATTGATCTCCTTTATTTCTTTGAACATATTTGACGATGATAATGAAATACGCTCACTAATTTTGGCTTTCTAAATATGCCTTTACTTGCGTTAAAAAATATTCGGCATTTTCAATTTGTGTCCTTACTTCGTCTTTGCTTACTACATAAAAATCGTCATAGTCGCTTTCACCACGAATGCGGAATAAAGTTGTTATAATATCCGAAAGTCGTTTGTCAAAAATTCCTGTTTTGATGTATTTTTCCCTGAAATGTGTAATTACTGCTGAATGTTTTTTGAAATCAAGTCTTTCAAGTGCAAATAAACTCCGCATACAATGAAATATGCAATAATATGAGCGGTTGGCGGCAGTTTTATAATCATCTAATGAAAGATTATTCTTGGCGGCGGTTAAACATTGCTCCGCTTGTTCAAGGCGGTATTGAGATAAATCTTTGTTAGTTGGCATACAATTCAACCCCATCCTTAATTACATTTTGATAAAATGGCAGTATGGGCAGGTGTTCGTCAAAAAATTGCTTGTTTTTTATAAACACAGAAACCAGCATATCATTTTCTAAACTTACATCACTTGAAACCATATCAATCTCACACGCTAACCTGCTTACTTCATCGTCCTTTACGTCAGTCAAAATCATAATATCAACATCAGAATCGGTATTGTAATCTCCGCGGGCATATGAGCCGTAGAGGATAACCTTGCGTAGCTTATCCCCCAATATGTTCTTTGCACCCTGCGTTACTTCGTTAGTGATTTTATTTAATTGAGTTTGAGTACACATAGTCACCCTCCTATTATACCTATATTATATAATATACCACAATTTCATAAATTTCCTCCTTTATTTTAATCGGTTATTTGTTTGTATTTTTTAACAAGCTCTACAAACTCCTGTCTAAGTCCGAATGAATCTTCACCCTTACTTCTGTCGGCTCTGTATACTACCGACGTGAGGTTTGCATTACCCATATAATTTGAATCGGTTAGTATTAACCCAAACTCGGCTACGGCAGAAGCGAATACAAAGTTTTGCGACGGGGTACGGGTATAATAATTTTTTGTAACCGTCATCTCTGTAAGTCTGCTCTCATAATCGTTCGGTCTTTTGTATCGAACCTTGATGGTCATATAATCATCAGAACCTGTCGGAGTTATTGTCTGGTATTTTAAATCATCAGAACCTCCGTCTCCGTCTTGGGGTACAATTTCATAAAAAGCCGTAACGCTATGACCTGCCCCGACATCGCCGGCATCCTTTTGATCATCGATAAACTCTTCGTTAGACAGACGTCTGTTGTTATATCCGATCAAACGATAGGATTGGACGGTTGCAGGGTTAAACTCGATTTGTATTTTCAAATCCTTAGCAATAACATACATTGCCCCATCAAACTCGTCCGACAAGACCTTTCTTGCCTCCTGTATATTATCGATATATGCGTAATTCCCGTTACCATGGTTAGCGATGGCTTCCATCATATCATCTTTGAGATTACCCATTCCGTAACCCAGTACGCTTATGAAAACTCCGTTATTGCGTTTTTGCTCCACTAAATCTATCAACGAATTTATGTCTGATTCTCCTACGTTAAAGTCGCCGTCGGTTGCCAAAACAATACGATTGTTTCCGTCTTTGATAAAGTTCTTTTCCGCCAAAGCATATGCACTGCGAAGAGCCTGTGCGCCTGCAGTAGTTCCGCCTGTACGCAGACTGTTTATAATTTGATTCAGTCTGTTGTGTTGGTCGCCGGGTATGGAATCGGCTAAGGTTTTTTCGTTTCCCGCATAGGTAACGATTGAAATCCGATCCTTTTCATCCAAGTTTTCGATAAGCAGCTTGAACGATTCTTTTAAGAGCGGCATTTTGTTCGGTGTATTCATAGAACCGGAAACATCTATTAAAAACACGATATTGTTAGGGGATTTTTCTTGCAAACTCTCACCCTGTATGCCGATTTTCGCCAGCAGATTGTCTTTGTTCCAGGGACATTCGCCTACCTCGGCATTAATGGTGAAAGGATTGCTTGAGTTTTTTCTCGGTTTCGGATAATCATAATTAAAATAGTTGACAAGCTCTTCTATGCGAACCCCCATCGGTGCTGCTCCGTTATGGATAAAACGGCGCATATTGCTGTATGATGCGGTGTTTACACTCGATGAAAATGTTGACAACGGGCTTGTGCGTGTGTTTACAAACCCCGTCTCGATGTTTCGTGCGTATTCCTCGTTAGGTGTAGTCGGTGCGTTTCTCCAATCTGAATTATCGTCTTGTGGGGATAGTTCTGCATCATACATAATGTCATAAGAATCATCCTCGCTTTCATCCTCGCTATCAATGAGGATAATTCCGGCTTGGTATTCATCAGGCTCCAGATAGCTGTAGTTTTGTGCTCTTCCGCATCCGATGATGCTGAATAAAATCGCTGTAACAAGCACTCCGCAAATTAAATTTTTCATTTTCATAATGACCATCCTTTCGGTTTTTTAACAAATCGGGCAATTGGTTTTAATACAATCACGCAATAAGTTTTCTTGCTTTAATTGTATTTTTTTATCCCGGTATTGTCAATCGGTTTGGATGATCTGTAACCAATTTGTAACCATTTCTGTTAGGTCTTCACAAATCAACAGCAGAATATTTGTCTATGTTGCCTAAATGAATCTGCGATTTTGTAACCTTTATTACATTTTGTAACCTTTGTTACAAAGGTAAATATCGGAATTAATATTATCAATGAAATTCAATCATACCATTCATCTTCTTCTATCGCTTGGATATGAGCTTCATATTCATCCGTTGTTAGGTGACTATCGTGATAGTCCTCTATGAAGGACAATATTCTTTCATAAACAAAGTTTAATTCATTTTCTGCTAAATCATCAATTGTTCTGTGAAGAATTAATTTTTGATTAATCATAGCTTATCTCTCCTTTTATAAATTTCTCCTCTAGAATTAAGAACAGTGACTTTTATTATATCGGTTTCTTTTATAAAAATTGCACGAAAATTGCCAACACGCAACCTATATGTGTTTTCCAAACCAATTATCGGCACTACATCACCCTCAGGCAGATCTTCCAATGCAGACAGTAAACGTGTTCTTGTAGGCTTGTCCTGCGAATCTATGTATTTTTTTACTTGTTTTGATTTTACTATATTCATATTGATTTCGGAACCTTTTCTATAATAATAAAAATGTGCAACCTTGACATTTCCCATTCTCTCGGTTATACTTGTTATCAGGCGATTCCCAAAATAAAATTTCGGAGGTATATAGCAATGGTAACAGGTTTAGGTCATGTTAATTTAGGTGTGTCGGATATTGAAAAATCGGTGGAGTTTTACAGCAAGGCTCTTGGAATGGAGGAGATGTTCAGACTAATTAATGATGAGGGTGTTCTGTGTAATGTGTATCTAAAGGTCTGCCATCAGCAGTACATAGAATTGTCACCGGCAGGATATAAGCCTACAGAGAGTCCCACCCAAAGTTTCCGTCATATCTGTCTCCATGTCAGCGACATGGATGCCGTTATTGCAAGGGTAAAGGAAAGCGGATATGCCATCGGTACTCCCAAGACAGGAGCGGACGGCAATCTACAGGCGTTTATGCGCGATCCCGATGATACTATTATCGAACTCATGCAGCTCTCCCCCACCGGAATGCAGTTGTCTGTCGATCGCAAGCCCGAATAAATCTTGGCAGCAAAAATAGTATAAAATATAAAAAAGCGGTTGTCAAGAGCGAATTTGGCAAAACTATGGAATCACGCTTGACATTTCAATAGCAATCAGGGTATAATGTAATATAGGTAAGAAATGCGAACGCTCAGAAGGGAGACTGTTATGGAAAATTATACAACAGATATAAACTGGGATATTACTTATGATGAAGATGATACCCCCGAAGAACGTGAAGCGTGGCGGCAGGAGATAGAACACGACAGGCGTATTTGGAATACTCCGCAGGTCACTGAAGCTTGCGGCAGATTAGTTGAGGGCATTATTAGCGGAAAAATCAAAACAAGACCCGCTCGTGAGGCTTTGGAAGAGTGGCAAAAATGGGTTGACGAAAACAAACAGGAGGATAGTGATGAATAAAGAAATTGACGCATACGAAATAGACCTACATGGGAAACAGTTCAATGCCGACATGAAACATTTGGTGAAAAAGAAAAAATTCAACCAACTTCCCTCACAGATAAAATCCCTGAAAAACGACCTTGAAAAAGGGAAATTCGATGGTGATCGCATTACGCACAAAGAACTCCCGACGCCCCACGATGTTTACAAAATCCGACTGCCGAACCCTGATACAAACTCCGGCAAATCAAACGGATACCGTGTGATTTACTTTGTTGTCACAGAGAAAAAGATCGTTGTTCTGCTCACGATATATTACAAGAAAGAACAGGAAGATGTTGACGAAATATACATAAACGGTCTGATTGACGGATATTTTATGGGCGGGTTGCCGCCGGAAGAAACAGAATAAACCACAACACCCCGGGAATAAATTTCCCGGGGTGTTTGCATCTTGATTGTACTCGGTCTACATACCGCGGCATTCTTCGTTACAGCCATCGCCGTGGCAGTAATCACATGTATACGCAGTTGATATTGTAGCAGAATTATCAAGCGTTAAAGACATAGCGGAATTGGGTAATTCCTCTACGATCGGCTGATAATAAACCTTGGCTACCAATACAGGCTCAAGATGCCTTTTTGCAGGCATACAATATGTTCCCATGTTATCGCAAACAGGCTTCATACAGTCATTCATTTTATCACAATCGGAATTGTATCTCATACATTTCACCTCCTACTATGTTATTGTTAAGGTTAATTATAATTAACAATATCATAGTATGACGTGGAGTGTGTAATTGTTATTTATCACCCGTAGGATTGGTTTATAGGCAGATTTTTATCATTCTGTTTGTACATATCTGTTTTTTTGTATACATATTATTATTCATGGAGGTGTAGGCGTGAAATATAAGCAGTCATTTGTTATTGCGGCGGGGTTGTTAATATGCACGGTCATATTATCGGCCGCTATCTGTCACATAAACTCTAAACCCGTCAATGTTTCGGCGCTTCCGTGGGCAAGCCTGAGAATAGTATTAGATGCCGGACATGGCGGCATTGACCCCGGAGCAAGCGGATCGAGCGGTCAGATAGAAAAGGACATCAACCTGAGCATCACCTACAAACTGCGTGATTTTCTCACCGCAAGCGGCTATGATGTAATACTCACGCGTGACGGTGATTATTCTATGCAGGACAAAGAAATCAAAAAAAGCCATAAAAAATCCGACATCGACAATCGGATAAAAATCATTAATAATCCCGCAAACACCCTCGCCGTGAGTATACATCAAAACTCATATGAATCGAGCAGCATTTGGGGAACTCAGACCTTTTACAACGGCAAAGACGAAGATAGTAAGGCTTTGGCAAAGTCAATACAGGATTCTGTAACGGGACATCTTCAGCCCGACAATCACCGTGAAATCAAGCCGTCAGGCGGCAGACTGCGGGTGGTTGACGATTCGGTTATACCCACAGTAATGGTCGAATGCGGATTCCTCACCAACGCCCGTGAAGCCGCACTGCTAACCACCGATGAATACCAAAGCCGCATGGCCTTCGCCATATACGCAGGGATTGTAGGGTATTTGCAATGAGGAAGACCACCCCGCCGCTGCGGCGGCACCCCCCCCCACAGGGGGATTGGGGCTTTCGCAGCCTAAATTTCCACTTTCCCCCTCGGG
>WRME01000091.1 GCA_009777275.1 Oscillospiraceae bacterium | reverse complement strand
AAAATTATGGAATCCACGCCCCATCCCCCTGGGGGGGGGGGTGCCGCCGCAGCGGCGGGGTGGTCTGTAGGGGCGAACTTCGTTCGTCCGTGGTTACAGCGGCGGGTATTTTTTCCGCAATTACTGCAAACCCTGTGTGTCTTCTTGCCTCTCCCCTTGGGAGAGGTGTCATGCGGTAGCATGACGGAGAGGGCGTGACGAACAATAGATTCAGGAGGCCAATATTTATGACCAAGCAGGATGTAATATCAAAAATTAAACAAACGGGATTGGTAGCCGTTATCAGGGGTAACGATGAGAAGGATGCCCTCAAAAAGATAGAGGATTGTGCGGACGGCGGCATAACCGCCATCGAGCTTACCTTTACCGTTCCGTATGCTCATAATATCATCGAGAGCATAGCAAAAAGATTCGAGGGCGGGCAGATAATAGTCGGTGCAGGGACGGTACTCGATTCCGAGACGGCAAGGATAGCGATACTGTCGGGAGCCGAGTTTGTTGTATCACCCGGTCTTAGTATGGATACAATAAAGCTATGCAACCGCTATCAAAAGGCGGTCATGCCGGGTATAATGACCGTGACCGAGGCCATCACGGCTATGGAGGCGGGAGCGGAGATTCTCAAGCTATTCCCGGGTGAGCTGTTCGGCCCTGCCTTTATAAAGGCGTTGCTCGGTCCTCTTCCCCACGCTCAGATCATGCCGACAGGCGGGGTAAATCTAAACAACATATCAGACTGGATCAAGGCGGGAGCCGTTGCGTTGGGAGCGGGAAGTCTGCTGACCAAAGGTGATACAGCGGCAAACGTGCGTGAGTTTATATCGAAAATAAAACAGAGCAGAGGTGAGTAGCTATGGTTGTTACTTTCGGCGAAATAATGATGAGACTCCAACCTCCCGGCTATCAGAGATTATCGCAGACCAAGAGCTATGACGCAGTCTTCGGCGGCGGAGAGGCAAATGTTGCGGTGTCGTTAGCAAATTTCGGGATTGATGCAAAATTCGTGACAAAACTGCCCGACAACCCTATAGGCGCAGCCTGCAAAGGCGAACTTGCCCGCTGGGGAGTAGATACATCCGATATAGTCTTAGGCGGCGGCAGGATGGGTCTGTACTTTTGCGAAAAAGGAGCGTCCCAGCGAGCATCGGTGGTTGTGTACGACAGAGCGGGGTCTGCCGTTGCTATGGCAAAACCCGCCGAATTTGATTGGGAGAAGATATTTTCAGGAGCAAGCAGGTTCCATTTTACGGGAATCACACCCGCATTGTCGGACGATATGGCGGCGGCGGTAACAGAGGCCTGCATAGCGGCAAAAGGCATGGGCGTTAAGATCTCATGTGACCTCAATTACAGAAAAAAACTATGGAGCAGACAAAAGGCAAAAGAGGTAATGACAAAATATATGCCGTATATAGAGTTGCTTATCTCCAACGAAGAGGATGCCCATGATGTGTTCGGAATAACCGCACAAAAGACCGATATAACCAAAGGCGAGATAGACATAGAGGGCTACAAATCGGTAGCAGAACAGCTTGCCGATTTCGGCATACCAAAGGTTGCCATAACCCTGCGGGAATCTATATCGGCATCCCGCAACAACTGGTCGGCGCTGCTCTTGGCAGACGGAGAGTTCTTTGTCTCAAAGAAATATGCCATTGACCTAGTAGACCGTGTCGGCGGAGGGGACAGTTTCGGAGCGGGACTTATATATGGAATACTAAGCGGCATGACAAGCGCCGAGTCGCTCGAATTTGCGGTCGGAGCATCTACGCTCAAGCACACCATCGAGGGTGATTTCAACATAGTGGATTCGAGTGAGGTTCACAAACTTGTATCCGGAGACGGATCCGGACGGGTGCAGAGATGAGGGACAGTTGACAGTTGACAATTGACAATGGACAGTTATATCAATGCAGAATTAAGAATGCAGAATGCAGAATGGGGAAATAGATTTTATGGTACTAACCGATGTTAATATTATCAAAAGAATGTTGGAGGCATATAGATTTACTGCGGAAGAATATGTTGAAGACGATTCTTCGGTGACATTATCTTTAGAAGAGATCGACCTGGCCGATAACGGAACAGACAAACAAGAAGCTCTCGATAGACTGTCTGCATCTATATTGGAATATGCAGAAGATTATTATAGAGATTTTGAGTTGTTTTATTCGGCACCTAACAGAAAAAAACATCTGCCTTATGTAATGAAGGTTTTAAGTTTAAACGATGTTAAAAAGATTGGAGAATTAATAGAATGCCGTCCTGGAAAGATTTAAAGCGGTTTTGCGAGCAGGATGATTGGATAATGTACAAACAAACGGATCATTACTATTATCGCAAATTTGATAATGACGGGAATTATCGTCAAACCAAGGTTTCCATGGGTACGGGTGAAATCAGCAAAAATCTTTGGAGACATATCCTAAACCGTCAGTTGCAGGTTACAAAGGAATATTTTAATGAAAAGATATAACATATTGAAAGGAGTGGATAGAATGCCGTTGATTTCAAGTTTTTATGGTGTGTTAATATATATGTTTAAAGAGAAAAACGGCCCGCATAAAAAGACACGAAATGTTTATTAAGGACGGTATGCAATGTTTTTTAAGGACGGTACGCACGGGGGTGCGTACCCTACGGGGCTTGTAATTATAATTGTTCATTGTTCATCGTTAATCGTACAATGTTAATTGTTCAAGCCCCTTGCCCTCTTTCGTAAAGAGGGTGCCGCCGCAGCGGCGGGTGTTTTTCTCCGTATGGATAAGGGAACTGGATTTAGGTAGGGTACGCACCCCCGTGCGTACCGTGGTTACCGCAGCGGCGGGTGTTTTTCACAGCGAGGTAATCAAAATAAGAGGTCTGGAGGGTTGAATGATGGAGAGTTATCACCCTGTCTTTGTTAAGGCGCTTGATGATTACAAACTTCTCATAACCTTTGACAATGACGAAAAAAGAATCTTTGATATAGAGCCGTATTTGAGTGACAGCTTTTTTGCTCCGCTCCGCAATTCTTTTGTTTTTAACACTGTTAAGATCAGTCCCGTTTCTATAGAATGGGCAGGGGGAATCGACATTTGCCCCGATGAATTATATTATAACAGCATTGCTGTGTAAAACCATATTGAAAGGATGGTCATTTTGAGTAAGTATATACTGTCGGCTTTTGCCGATGAGGCGGCGGCCGATTTAGAGGGGCAGATAGCGGCTCTGGTGCGAAACGGCATAGGCTACATAGAGATAAGGAATGTCGGCGCCGAGTGCGTGATAACGCCTGAGATCGCTAAGATCAAGGAGATAGCCGCACGGCTGAAAGACAGCGGAATCGGAGTGTCGGCTATAGGGTCGCCCATAGGCAAGATAATGATAACCGATGATTTTGCCCCGCATCTTGAGCTATACAAAAAAACACTCGAAACCGCCGACATTCTCGGCACAAACCGCATAAGAATGTTCAGCTTTTTCATGCCCAAAGGTCAGGATGCCGCCCAATACAAAACCCAAGTTTTTGAGCGGATAGAGGAGCTTTTAGACCTGGCTGAGGGTACAGGGATATACTGCTGCCTTGAGAACGAGAAGGATCTGTACGGCGAAAACGCCGAGAGAAGTCTTGAGCTGTTATCGGCGTTCAAAGGAAGATTGCGTGGTGTGTTCGACCCTGCTAATTACATACAATGCGGGGAGATTCCCACCGATATATTTGGCGGATTGGCGGAATATACCGACTATCTCCATATCAAGGATGCACTTGCCGACAGCGGCGGGATAAGACCGGCAGGAGAGGGAGACGGCGGGATAGAAGAGATCCTGACAAGATTTTACGAGAGAGCGGACAGGACATTTCTCACATTAGAGCCGCATTTGGCGATATTCCCCGGATTTGGGAATCTGGCGGACGACACAACGCTTGACAGCGGAACATACAGAACGACAGATGAGGCATTTGACACAGCCGCAGAGTATTTTATTAAAATTTTAAATAAAAGGGGATTTAGTTATGAGTAGTAGTAACAGCAAAATCAGGATGGGTATTGCCGGAATCGGAAACATGGGATCCCATCACGCAAAGGTTATCTTTGGCGGCGAAATCGAGGGAATGGAGCTTGGTGCGGTCTGCGACATTGCCGAAAACAAGGAGGAATGGGCCAAGAGCAATCTGGAGGGAGTTCCGTTTTACTATGATTACAAGGAAATGATTCAGTCGGGGAATATCGACGCCGTCCTTATCGCAACCCCCCACTATCTCCATCCGCCGATAGCTGTTTGCGGGTTTGAACACGGGCTCCATGTGTTGATAGAAAAACCCGCAGGCGTCTTTACCAAGCAGGTTGAGGAGATGAATCAGGCGGCAATAAAAGCCGGCAAGGTCTTCTGCATAATGTATAATCAGCGGACAAACCCCGTCTTTGCCAAAGCAAGAGAGATGGTACAGTCGGGACAGCTGGGCGAACTCAAGCGCTGCGTATGGATCATCACAAACTGGTACAGGACACAGTCCTACTACGACTCAGGCTCATGGCGCGCAACATGGGAGGGAGAAGGCGGCGGAGTTCTCATCAACCAATGTCCGCACAATCTTGACCTGTGGCAATGGATATTCGGTATGCCTGTAAAGATAAGCGGAAACTGTGCATACGGAAAATACCACGACATTGAGGTTGAAGACGATGTTACGGCATATGCGGAATATGCAGACGGCTCGACAGGCGTGTTTATCACCACAACCGGAGAATGTCCGGGTACCAACAGGCTGGAAATCACCGGAGACAGGGGCAAAATGGTTGTCGAACACAACCGTATAAAGTTCTGGGAATTATCTGCGTCCGAGAGGGAATACTGCTATAACTCAGACAAGGGGTTTGAACCGCTCAAGGCCGAAGAAAAGGACGTCTATCCCGATCCCGATGCCAAAGAAACGGGACACAGCGGAATACTCCAAAACTTTGCCAATGCTATACTGCACGGTGAGGAACTTCTTGCTCCGGGTGAGGAGGGAATCAACGGGCTTAGCATATCGAATGCAATTCATCTGTCAGACTGGCTCGGAGAACCTGTAGAGCTGCCTGTAGATGCTGAGAAGTATCTCGAAATCCTGCGTGACAAAATCAAGAACAGCAAGGTAAAAAAATCCTCCGCACAATCTGAAATAGCAGATCTGCACGGAAGTTTCAACAGCCGCTGGAACGGGAAGTAAGAGTATAAATCCTATGGACTGGTGTTGTTAAGGGTCTTTGTCTAATTTATAATGAAAGAGGTAGGTATACAACATGAATAAAACGAGACTCTTCATCGACACATCGGTGATAAGCCATTTAGATGCGCCCGATACACCTGATAAAATGCAGGATACGCATAAACTTTGGGATGAAATCAAGACAGGAGTTTATGATATTCTAATCTCCGATATAGTCATCGAAGAAATCGCACGTTGTTCCCAACCTAAGCTGGACAAATTACTTGGGTATTTAGCTGAAATAGAATATCAACGCATAGACAGCAATGATGAAATAGAAGAAATTGCGGCTCAAATTATTGAGTTGAAGATCCTTAAAGAAAAAAGCCGAGATGACTGTATGCACATAGGTGCGGCCATTGCCGGCAAGTGTGATTATCTTGTATCTTGGAATTTCAAGCACATGGTAAACGTAAAGACCATAAAAGGAGTAAGGGCCGTAACCAATCTTTTGGGTTATAATAATATTGATATTATTCAACCTACGATGCTTGTGGAAAAGGGGGAATAGCCATGCCGAAACTAAACATCAGCCCCGCTTTTACCGTTGGGGATATTCATAAGGTACGGGAATACCATTATGAGCTTACGAAAAACATGACCACCGAAGAACGCCGTGCTTTTTACAAAAAAGGTGCAGACGAAGCAGAAAGAAAAATACGGGAGATAAATGAACATCGTAAGCGTTTTATACGTTAGGCATCGTTGGATTTTAACATTTAACAACGGGAAGTAGTTATAGGTCTATGTAATATAATCGGCCATGCCGATTATCTGACCGCCTTTTTTGTATATGCGGGGAACCCGTCTTCCTATAAGGCAGACTATTTCATAGTTTATTGTGCCGGACAACTCGGCGATTTCGTCTACAGGCAGATACTCATCACCGTCTCTGCCGAACAGGGTGACTATGTCATTTTGGCCAACATCAATATCGGTAACATCTATCATTAACTGATCCATACAGATGTTGCCGATTATTTTTGCGAATTTTCCACCAACCAGCACCCGTCCCCGATTAGAAAGCAGACGAGGGTATCCGTCGGCATATCCGATAGGGATGGTAGCAACCCTTGTCGGGCGGTCGGCGACAAAACTTCTGCCGTAACTCACCGCCGTTCCCGCATCTATGGTCTTGATCATAGAGATCGCCGCCTTTAGCTCCATTATAGGCTTTATGCCGAGCGGTTTGCAGTCGCCCGGATAGAGACCGTATAGTATGATCCCCGGACGAATCATATCATACTGCATATCAGAGTGGTTGAGCAGAGCGGCGCTGTTTTGTGCGTGGATCATGCCGCAGCTGAGATTGTTTGATTCTATGGTGCGAACCATCTCACCGAACAGCTCCGCCTGCCGCCGTGTATAGACAGCGGCATCGGACGACAGACTGTCAGCATGAGAAAAGTGTGTATAAACTCCTTTAATGTTCAGGTTAGGAATGTCCCATATCCGCATAAGAGATTCTGATTCCTGACACAAAAACCCTATCCTGCCCATACCTGTGTCGAGTTTGACATGAACGTCTATCTTCTCCCCGCCAAGCTCTGCCGCCTGACTGAGATTGACGGCATAACTTTCGCTGAATACCGTCTGTATAATCCTATACCGCTGCAGCAAATAGCATAGATCAAAGGGGGTAGGGCCGAAAACGAGAATCTCGCCTGTAACACCCGCTTTTCTGAGCGAAACAGCCTCATCTATGTTAGACACGGCAAAAAAGCCCACACCCATCTCCTGCAATTGACAGGCGACATATCTGTCGCCGTGTCCATAGGCGTCGGCCTTAACAACCGCTATAATTTTTTCCACACCGCCTGAGAGAGAGGATATTTGCCTAACATTATAAGCAAGATTGTCTAAATCTATCTCCGCCCTCACCGGTCTCGATAACCCGAACAAATATATCAACTCCAACTAGAAAAACACCCGCCGCTGCGGCGGCACCAAGGGAAGACCACCCCGCCGCTGCGGCGGCACCAAGGGAAGACCACCCCGCCGCTGCGGCGGCACCCCTCCCCAGAGGGGAATGGGGGATTGAAACCACGAAATACACAAAAATCACGAAAAAATATTTTTATAAAAATTGTGTTGACATATGCGTATGCCAATGCTATAATAGAAACAGAGGGAAGGAGTGCTGAGAACACTCCCGCCGCTCTGCCGCACATCACAAACGGTGTCGTTCGGCTAACCTAATCTAAAGTTTTATAGAATAAGCTGCCTTCTCTTGAAATGTTGGGCGGCTTTTGTCAATTTACAATGTACAGTTGACAATTGACAATTAAAAACACCCGCCCTTGCGAGGGCACCCTCTTTACGAAAGAGGGCAAGGGGCTTGTAATTCAAAGTCCCCGTAACTGTCAATTGTACATTGTAAATTGTTAATTGTATCGTCGCCGCCACAATCCCCGCAAGGGATTGTTGTAATGCACTATGCTAAGTATAGTATATTATGAGAAAATTGTCAATTGTTATTTTACGCCCTCGTAACCGTCAATTGCAGCAGACCACCCCGCCGCTGCGGCGGCACCCCTCCCCAGAGGGGA
>WRME01000090.1 GCA_009777275.1 Oscillospiraceae bacterium | reverse complement strand
GCAAGCCCCCATTCCCCTCTGGGGAGGGGTGCCGCCGCAGCGGCGGGGTGGTCTGTAGGGATGACCGCCCTCGGTCATCCGTGGTTACAGCGGCGGGTGTTTTTCTGTGGTTATCGCAAATTCTGTATATCACCTTGGCTCTCCCTTTGGGAGAGCTGTCGGCGGCAACGCCGACTGAGAGGGCGCAAAATACCATTTGACATTCTCATCATAATATATTATACTTGTCATAGTATGATATTATAGTTTGGGGGTAAGCATGAACATACCGAATATTTTATCCGGAATACGAATATTATTGGTGCCTGTTTTGGTGGTGTCGTTTTTTATGACGCCGGAGGGGGTGCCTATGATCGTTCCTGCCATAATTCTGATCATATCAGGGGTTACCGATTGGCTGGACGGATATATCGCGCGGAAGATCGGAGCGATCACCGAGCTTGGGAAGATCCTTGACCCGCTTGCAGACAAGCTGACACAGATAACCATATTGGGGTGCTTTGCGGTAAGATACACAGAGATGCTGGTCTTGTTTATAATCTATACCGCCAAAGAGATAGTAACCCTTTCGGGGGCGTTGTGGGTGATAAAAAAGAAAGAGACGGTCACCATTGCAAGATGGTACGGGAAACTGGCTACCTTTATCTTCTATGCCGCTATGCTGTTTACGCTCATTGCCCCGCAATATTTCGAGCAGGCAAAGTTTGCGGTAATCGGAGTGATTGTTTTTACGGCGTTTTTCGCCTTTATAAGATATACGATCGAGTTTCTCAAGATAAAGAGAGGGTAATATAAAGAGAGGTTAATGATATACTATGATTTGTTCAAGATGCAATAAAAACCTTGCGGTGATTTTCATTTCAAGGTCTGATGAAACCAACTCCCCCCCGCTGGCATACTGCATACCATGCGCCAAGGAGCTGAAACTGCCGCAGGTGCAGAATCTGATGGATTCGATGGGGATAGACGAAAAGCAGATAGAGATGATGAATGAGAACTTTATGCAGATTATATCCGACATGGATGAAGACGGCTTTGAGTTCGGAGGAGCGGGACTGCTGCCGCCGAATTTTTTGAGCGGTCTTTTCGGAGGCGGGAGGATAGACGACAAATCTCCTGAGAAGGGAAAGTTTGTCGATAAGGTTATAGGCAACGGAAACGGTAACGGCAAAAAGGAAAAGGAAGACAAGAAAAAGAAACTCAAGTATCTGGGGCTCTACTGCACCGATCTTACGGCAAAGGCAGAATCGGGCGAGCTTGATGCGGTTGTCGGCAGAGACAAGGAACTCTATCGTGTTGAGCAGATACTCAGCAGACGCTCCAAAAACAACCCCTGCCTTATCGGAGAGCCGGGGGTTGGCAAGACCGCCATAGCCGAGGGGATAGCGCAGAAGATCACAAACGGCGATGTCGCCTTCCGATTGCTCAGCAAGAGGGTGTATCTTCTCGATCTGACGGCGCTTGTTGCCGGAACGCAGTTTAGAGGACAGTTTGAGAGCCGTCTGAAGGGATTGATAGAAGAGGTAAAGGCCTGCGGAAACATAGTTTTGTTTATAGATGAAGTACATACACTTGTGGGAACGGGAGATTCGGAAGGATCGCAGAGCGCCGCCAATATCCTAAAACCCGCGCTCTCCCGAGGGGAGATACAGGTTATAGGAGCCACAACCTTTAACGAATACAGAAAGCATATCGAAAACGATGCCGCTTTGGAGCGGAGATTCCAGCCTGTTGTGATAAACGAACCCAGCATAACCGAGACTATCGAGATTTTGCAGGGAATAAAGGCATACTATGAAGAACATCACAAGGTGGTTGTTTCGGATGAAATTTTGACCGCCGCCGTAACACTGTCCGAGAGATATATTACCGACAGATTCCTGCCCGACAAGGCGATCGACCTGCTTGACGAGGCCTGTGCCTGCCGCTGTCTGAGAAGCGCAGAGCTTGCCGATTATGAGAGACTGAATCGTCAGCTTGCCGAGAAAATCGCTATGGAGGAGGAACTGGAGACCGAGCCCATCGAAAGCGTTGACTATGAAAAATACGAAAAGATAGCCGCTCTCAAAACAGAAATAGACCATATAAAAAACGAGATAGAAACGCTGGAATCCAAGATACCGGATCTGAGTGTTGACATGAACGACCTTGCCAGAGTTGTAGAACTATGGACGGGTATTCCCGCATCCAAGATAGAAGAGAGCGAGTACAAAAAAATATCAGAGCTTGAAACCCGTCTTAAATCCAAAATCATCGGTCAGAACGAGGCGGCCGAGCTTGTCACAAAGGCAATCTGCCGCTCAAGAGTACAGCTGAGTAACCGCCGCAGACCCGCATCCTTTATATTCGCAGGGCCGACGGGTGTCGGCAAAACAGAGCTTGTCAAGGTGTTGTCGTCAGAGCTGTTCGACAGCGTAGAACCCCTCATACGGCTGGATATGTCCGAGTTTATGGAGAAACACGCCGTTTCCCGTCTTATCGGATCACCGCCGGGATATGTCGGATATGACGAAGCAGGACAGCTTACCGAAAAGGTACGCCGCAAACCCTACAGCGTGATCCTGTTCGATGAGATAGAGAAAGCCCATCCCGATGTTATGAATATACTTCTCCAGATTCTCGATGAGGGCAAGGTTACCGATTCTCACGGAAGAACGGTCAACTTTGACAATACCGTTATCTGCATGACCTCTAACGCAGGATCGGCCGACAAGGGCGGTATTTCGGGATTCGGCAAGACGGGCAACGAAACAAACAAGGATAATATTATGAAAGCGCTAAAGGATTTTCTGCGGCCTGAGTTTTTAGGCAGAGTAGACGAGGTTGTGATATTCAACAAACTTGAGGATGAATCGCTCGAGCAGATAGCGGCGCTCATGCTGGACGAACTCAAGGAACCGCTAAATGAAAAGGGCATCACCTTCGAGTACGATGGTGAGACCCTAAAGTATCTTGTACGCAAGAGCGACGGAGCAAAATACGGAGCCCGTGACCTGCGTCAAATCATAAGAAAGCAGATAGAGGACAAGATTGCCTCCGAGTTAATACGCAGCTATGCCAGCCCGCCATCGACAATCTCCATAGAAACCGATCAAGAGGGCATAGCCATAGCCAAAGTCCCCTCGCACTGAATGTTGCGGGAGAAATGAGGAATGTTGGAGTGAATAAACAAGAAAAATCAAATAGCAGTCCTGTTTTATTTTCATTCTTTTCCGGTTGCGGTTTTTTAGATTTAGGTTTTGAGCATAATGGATACGAGATAGCGTTTGTTAATGAAATATCGCAGTCATTCTTGAAAGCATATAAATATTCACGATCTAAAATAGGTGTTTCTGAGCCAAAATACGGGTATTTTAATTTAGATATTAACGAATTTTTAAACGGCCGCAAAGAAGAGCTGCGGTGTCTTGTAGATGAAATGCGTTCAAACGGACGGCTTGTGGGATTTATAGGAGGTCCTCCCTGCCCTGATTTTTCTGTTGCCGGAAAAAACAAAGGTGCTGATGGACTAAACGGGAAACTTTCGCTTGTCTATATAAAATTAATTGCCGACATATCTCCGGATTTTTTCTTGTTTGAAAATGTCAAAGGTCTTTGGAGTACCTCACGGCATAAAGAGTTCTTTTTAGAATTGAAGAAAATAATACAAAACGCAGGATACTCTACAACAGAACGGTTGTGTAATTCTCTTGAGTACGGCGTACCGCAGGATAGGGAGCGAATCATATTATTCGGCGTAAAAAACGATTTGTTAAATCGGGATTCGGGGGTTGATGGAAAAATATACAATTTCCCGTGGGAGAAGCATAAAATATTTTCAGCAGATGAAGTTAAAAATATGCCTTGGGTTGAAACAAACTCTTTCGGTCACAATATTACTCCTTCATTGACCAACAGCATGAAACAACTGACAATCCAACACTGGTTCAATAAAAACGATGTTGAAAAACACCCTAACGGAGCGGCACATTTTAAGCCTCGTGCCGGTATTGAAAAAATGCGCACTGTATCCGAGGGCGATGTTAGCCGGAAGTCTTATAAAAGATTGCATCGTTACCGATATTCCCCGACAGCGGCTTACGGAAACAATGAGGTTCATTTGCACCCGTATAAGGAACGGCGAATTTCGGCGGCTGAAGCTATGGCTATACAATCTTTGCCGCAAAAATTTGAACTGCCGCAAGATATGAGCCTTTCTGATATGTTTAAAACGATTGGCAATGGTGTGCCTTACTTATTATCAAGCGGTATAGCAAAATCTATTAACTCTTATTTGGAGGATAGCATATGCAGAAAATAACAGCGGCAAACTTAGTAACGGCAATATATCAATTGCCGAAAAATCAAGTTTACAACTACATAAACCCAAGCACAAAAGGCGTTATTCGTATAATTGATATTGTCATGCCGGAGGGTCCTATATTAATAAAGAGGTGGATACCGTCAAAAGGTAAAACAGAAAACGATGCAAAGATTGAAAGCATATCCAGTAAATTGATTTGGCGTGTAGCGAATGCTTTTACGGAAAATCAACCCGTTCATCTCGATAGAGTTTTGGGTGCAAGCTATAACACCCGTTCGGTTTTAGAGAGCCTTATAGCCTATACACCTCAATTCTATTTTTGTTATCCGGGACGCATAGAAGATATAGCCGGAAGTGTAGAAATAAAGCATGGACATAAACATTTAGTATGGATACCGTCCGACCCGCACCGAAACGGAGTGACGGCAGAAAAGCAGACAAACATCACCATTAGTGAAATACCGATACAATCGGTATCGTATGATTTGGTATTACCCTCTTCTATAGAAAATGCAAGTATGGATATAAATAAGACGAGACGGCACACGCAGATACAAATTTCTTTATATCTTATAGGACTTCATTTAGGTTTTCGCACCTGGATAGCGCAAAATGACAAAGGCATTATTTACAACGACAAACCTCTGATAGAGCAAAACGGAATAGTAAAAACTCTGCGTGATGAACCGTTGGTATACCCGCACGAAGGAGCGGTGCAGGCAGGTTTGTTTATAGATTGCATATGGTTTGAAAACCACAAACTTATGCCCGCTATTATGGAAGTTGAACATACAACGGGCGTTATGAGCGGATTAAACCGTATGCTTGAGTTTTATAATAAATTACCCCGTTTTGCAACTCGTTATGTTATCGTTGCTCCGGATGATCATAGACAACGTGTAATAAAAGAAGCGAGCAAAGCGATGTATAAACCGCTGAACGCATTATATTTTCCGTATTCAGCCGTTGAAGAGCTATATTATCTCTGTGAAAAACGTAATTTAAACAGAGACAGCGTTACCGAACAGTTTCTCGATTGCTATATGGAAAAGGCCATCGCTAAAGTCCCCTCGCACTGAATGTTGCGGGAGGATGATCCTATCATTATCCTAAACTCTCCCGGCTCGACCGTCCACTGATAGTTGAGATTCATCAGCTTGAACGAATCATAACCAAGGCTGAATTTGACCGTCCTTGTCTCTCCTGCCGCAATGCTCACCCGCTTGAATCCCTTTAGCTCAAGCGGCGGCGTTACAACAGAACTCTCGACATCATTGACGTATAGCTGGACGACCTCATCGCCGTCCCGCTGCCCTGTGTTGGTGACATCGACCGTGACTATATAATCATAATCTCCGCTCTCTTTTGTTATATTCAGGTTGCCATACTCAAAACTCGTGTATGACAGCCCGAATCCAAACGGAAAGAGGGCGTTTTTTTCGCCTTCGAGTACCGACTCCGCCCCGCCGGGCAGCATGGTGTAGTAGCATGGAATCCTTCCCGTGCTGCGTGGGAAGGATACAGGCAGACGTCCTGCCGGATTGTAATCGCCAAGCAGAGCGTCTACTATAGCAACTGCACCGCTTTCGCCGCCGAACCACGCAACCATGATAGCGTTGCAGATCTTATTCTCCGCAGAGAGATCCACGGGTTTGCCGTTTTCCAGCACAAGCACCAACGGCTTACCGAGCTGTGACAGTTTTTCTATAAGCTCACCCTGTCTGCCGTTTAGGGTTAGGGTGGTCTTATCCCTGCCCTCTCCGCTGGTGATGGTGTTGTCCCCGCCCACAAAGATGATGGTGTCACACTCTGCCGCAATACTGACCGCTTCTTCTACAGAGTCGATAATTTCATCCTCACCCTCCGAATAGAGATGGGGCTGTCCATCTACGATCCGTTCCTGCTTGGGGCCGTCTGTAATGGCGCAACCGTCGCACTGCCGGATGGTTACATCCTTGCCCAGACGTTCCTTTAGAATCTCGTAAACGCTCGGAATATGGAACTGCGGCACGCTTGAGTACCCGCCGATCTTCTGTGCGTTAGAGGATGGCCCTATAACTGCGATGGATTTTATGCTGTCTGCTCTCAGCGGGAGGGTGCCGTCATTTTTTATCAGCGTTATCGACTGCTTGGCCGCCGTCAGAGCAAGCTCTCTATGCTCACTGCATCGTATGACCGATTCATACCTGCTTGGGTCTGTATAGGGATTCTCAAAGAGACCGAGTTTGAATTTTATTATGAGTATGCGTCTTACTATATCATCTATTCTTTCGGGCTTGATACCGCCCTCACGCACAAGTTCGGCTACAGTCTTCTCAAAATAGTCATAGGGATAGTCAAGACCCTTTACGTCAAGACCGTTTACGATAGCAAGGCGGATCGCCTCCTTGTCGCTCTGGGTAAGATGGTGGGCGCTCTTGATTCTGCCGATAGCTCCCCAGTCGGCACGGATAACCCCCCTCAGACCCATCCGCTCTTTGGCTATGTCGTTGAGATAGAGCTTTGAGCATGAGACAACCTCGCTGTCTATGCTGTTGTAACTGCACATGAGGTTGTAGGCGCCGCCCTCTTTTACCGCCGCTTCAAAGACGGGAAGATGGCTTGTCTCAACCTCTCTGCGGCCCACACGCGCAGGAGCCGAATTGGCCCCAAGCTCGGCAATGCCATGTACGCAATAGTGCTTAGGCTCAGAGACGACCGCATCGTTTCTGCCTATATCCCCGTCTCTCTGATGACCCGTAACAACGGCCACACCCATGCGTGACGACAGGTATGTATCCTCGCCGAATGTCTCTTCTAACCGTCCCCAACGGGGTTCACGGGCAAGGTCAAGGTTAGGGCAGAGAACCTCCTGCATTCCGAGAGAGCGGGTTTCGGCCGCTACAGCCTTAGCGATCTCGCGGGTCAATTCGGGATTGAATGAGGCTCCCATATTAATGGGGCAGGGGAATATAGTTCCCCTTGTTCCCGATATACCGTGCAGAGCCTCCCCCGTGAATATACAGGGAATACCAAGGCGGCTGTTCTCGATAAAATACCTCTGCACCTTGTTGGCAAGAGAGGGCACAGAATAGTTGTCATGCACATATCCGACGCCCCTGTCTCCGAACAGTCTTTGCAGTGCATCCCAATCATAATCGCTGTCCGGCTCTACAGAGCAGTGCTGACGGGGATCGGGTTTTGACGCAAACTTCACCCCCGCAACCATATCCATCTGTGCAACCTTTTCCTCCAACGTCATCTGTGACAGTAGATCCTCCGCCCTCTCCTGGGGGGCTAAATTCGGGTTCTTGTAAGACATATGATTAAATACCTCCGTATATTTTAATTCTCTGTTGCAGCAGACCACCTCGCCGTAATAACCACGGGCGGCAGATTGCCGCCCCTACAGCCTACCACCAAAATTCATATTCCTTATAGCAGACCACCCCGTCAAACACTATCGCAACTTTGTTGCGAGTGTTTGCCACCCCTCCCCAGAGGGGAATTGGAAATTATAGTATGCAAGCCCCATTCCCCTCTGGGGAGGGGT
>WRME01000089.1 GCA_009777275.1 Oscillospiraceae bacterium | reverse complement strand
AGTAGGCAAGCCCCAAGCCCTCTTTCGTAAAGAGGGTGCCGCCGCAGCGGCGGGTGTTTTTCTCCGTGGTTACCGCAAATTCTGTGGGTGTCCTTGCCTCTCCCTTTGGGAGAGGTGTCATGCGTTAGCATGACGGAGAGGGCGTGTAGGGGCGGCAATCTGCCGCCCGTGGGGTTCTCATCCCATTTTCACCCGCACAAACAACACCCCTCCTGATATGAGCAGCATCACGACAACCCCCACTGCTATCCATATCAAGATCGATTTGTTTGTTATGCTGCCTTGGTCGGGTTCGGTTGGTATTTCCATAATATCATGGAGCCTATATGGGTTCAGATTGTTGCGTACCGCTACAAGAGCTATGACCGCCTGCTCGGTAGAATCTATGTTTGCATCGTCTGTAATGTTTGAATGATTAAAGCCGCCGTTCCTGTCCTGAAATGACAGCAGTGCATCGACAATGCCGATCCCGTATATGCTGTAGTTGTCATAGTTGCCTCCCGCCGCCGCTATCGATACGATCAGTCGGCTCATGGCATCGGCTGTTTCTATCTCACCTGATTTGAATTTGCGTAGCAAATAATCCTGTGCCGCCGATACCGATTCGGCGGTATCTGCATATGCGGACAGAGCCGTTACCGCAAGCGCCGTTGTTTCGATGTCGCTGTTTTGCTCTTTGTAGAGCGAGAATCCCCCATCGTCGTTACGATATTGCAGTATTATATCGATCAAATTCTCACGCGTGTGCTTGCCCGTATAATCGTAGTCGTTGCTGTCAAGAGCAAGCAGGGCGAAAATAACACCCATCGCCCCCTCTGATTCTATATTATCAAAATCCGCAAGCAATGAAATCAGGTTGGTTTCTCCGCCCGCCAAAAATGGATTTTCCCGCAAGAAGGTAAGGCTGAGAATATCCCGCGCCATTTCGGATGGTTTGGTGTAACTGCCGCCCTTGGCATGAATATCGGAAATAAGTCCGCTTACTGTCCTGATATTGGCTCCCCTGCCCGCCATTCCGGTGGAGATAAGATAATAATCCCCGGGTTCCCTGCCGCTTATGAAATTTATAGCATCGTTTAACGCTGTAGTGTGTGTTTCGGTCCAGTTGAAGCGAGGCGTTCCGTTTATCTCCGGCTCTGAGTGGGATTCTGTTTCGGATTGTTCCTCACGATTATATTCGGGTATATGATCCTCATTATCATCCGAGGACTGCTCATTTTCGTGATTCTGAGGCGGATTATGCTGATCGGTGTTTGATTGCGATCGTGAAGACTGTGACGGTAACTCCGGTACACCCGTGTTGGGCTGCTCAAAGACAAACTCCCATATCACGGTGTAGTCGTTGCCTTCATGCAGTTCAACATCGTTGTATGAGGCATATTGCTTGCTGTCGTTTACGCTGTATTCCCATATGCCCGAATCACCCGCACGGGGATAATCGGTCCCCCCAACCCTGATTGACTGGAGATTTTCGGACGCAACATAACTGTCGACAACATCATGTTCAACCAGCAGACCGAACAGCTGACGGACGGTAGTATTCGAGTGCAGTTCAATATAATAGCCGTCCACCGGGATGGTCTGTTCACCGTAAATTATGCTTATTCTCACGCCCGATTCTGTAACGGGAGGATCATCCGCCATTACAAAGGTCATAAGAGCAACAACAAAAACAAGCAGCACAGATATTCTTTTAACCATACAAACACCACAATTTTAATAAGAGTTATCTATATCTTAACATATATCTCAAGGGCTTTCAAGATTAAATTTGACTTTTGTTTTATTTTATTATATAATGAGGATAATAAACATGAGGAGATTATGATTTTTTATGAGCAAGAGAAATAAGAGACGGTCAGGCGTCCGTATATTCTTGGCATTATTGATAATTGCAGGATTTGCCTGCGTTTGGTTTGTATGGGGAGGCAGGGATCAAGACCCCGAATCAAATCCCGAAAGGAGCGATTCCGACAGTCGTTCTGAGTATTCGTCAACATCCGATTCCGAAAGCAATTCCGATTCTGATTCTGATTCTGATTCTATCACTTCTTCTATGTCAAGCCGTTCCGACAATTCCACATCCAGCCGTTCTAACAATTCCGCCGCATCCGATACCGGGCTTTTTTACGAGCCTGAGATGCCTATACTGGTCAACCGTGACAATCATATTCCGGACGGGTATGATCCCGATCTCGTCTCGGCCGGCAACGGATTTTATCTAAGCAGAAAGGCGCAAACAGCATGGAACGCCATGAACTCTGCCGCTAAGAATGACGGAATCACCCTGCGGATAGTTTCGGCATACAGAAGCAACGAGAGACAGACCAACAACTTTAACAGCAAGATGCAGGAATACCGATCAGAGGGCAAGACCGAGGAAGAGGCCTTTGCTCTGACGGCCGCCTATATCGCTATCCCGGGTACCAGCGAACATACGCTGGGTTTGGCTGTAGATCTCAACAGCCTTGAGCAACCCTTCGAGAACACAAAGGAATTTAGGTGGCTTGCTCAAAACAGCGTAAGGTTTGGTTTTATAATGCGTTATCCCAAAGAAAAGGTTGATATTACCAAAATAAACTACGAACCGTGGCATTTCCGCTATGTAGGCGCCAATCATGCGGCCGCCATGAAGGAAAAAAATCTTGTTTTAGAAGAATATTTAAAATTTTCATAATAATGGTTGCATTTTATTATATATCGTGTTATACTAATAAAAAAAGGAGGATTTTTTACATGATGAAATTATTTAAAAAGATGGCTTTGGTTGCCTTGTCTTTGGCATTTATCTTTGCGCTTGCCGGGTGCAGTGCTAAAGGCGAACCTGCGGAAAACTTTAATTACGGCAAAAACGCCGAGGAAGACGGCATCATAATCAGAGGTTACAAAGGTGAAAACACCGAGATTGTCATCCCTGAAAAAATCGACGGACTCCCGGTAGTTACCCTCAACGACAGAGCATTTGCCGAAAACACTGATTTGGTGAAGATCACCATCCCCAAAACCGTGGAAGAGATCGGAAGCTTTGCTTTCACAGGATGTTCAGCTCTCGAAGATGTTGTTCTTTCGGAAGGGTTGCTGGTAATCAAGAGCAGTGCATTTGTTGGCTGCAGCGCTTTGGTAAACATCAACATCCCCGAAAGCGTTGAAGAGATCGAAGCCGGTGCGTTTATGCTTTGCACCTCTCTCTCGGAAGAATCGAAAGAGGCTATCTTAGCATTATCTCCTAATGAAATGTTTTCATTTGATTAATTGATTTTTAGGAAAAAACACCCCGATTCTCATCGGGGTGTTTTTATATACTCTGCAAGCCCTCTCACGTCCTCATAACTCTCGAGTTTGCCGCATTCGTTTCGGTATGATGCCGCTCCTTTGATTCCCGCTATATACCAGGCGGCGTGTTTGCGGGCCTCCCGCATACCCAGCCTTTCACCCTTGTGGGAACATATCAAACCGATATGCTCAAGCATTACCTCCATCCGCTCGGCCAGGCAGGGTTCGGGAGGTTCTATGCCTGTTTTAAGATAGTGGGTTATGTTTGCGAATATCCACGGTCTTCCTCGGCTTGATCGGGCAACCGCAACAAGATCGCATCCGGTTTGGCGGTACATATCGGCCGCCGCCCTGCCGCTGTCTATGTCGCCGTTGCCGATTACAGGTATAGAGACGCTTGTCTTAACGGCCTTGATAATATCCCAATCTGCACGGCCTTTGTACATCTGTGTCCTTGTTCTGGCGTGGACGGTTAGGGCGCTTGCTCCCGATCTTTCCATGAGTGCGGCAAATTCGGGGGCGTTAATGCTGCCACTGTCCCACCCGCTCCGTATCTTGACCGTTACGGGAATCTGCACGGCCGATACAACGGCCTCGACAATCTGTGCGGCAAGCCGGGGCGATTTCATCAATGCACTGCCGCTGCCGTTTCCCGCTACCTTGGGGACGGGGCATCCCATATTTATATCAATAAAGTCGGGTCTGTATGTCTCGGCTTTTTTTGCCGCCTCTGCCATGGTGACAGGATCATCGCCGAAGAGCTGTACCGCCATGGGACGCTCACCGTCACTCACCGACAGCAGCTCGGCCGATTTTCTGTCACCGTAACACAATCCTTTAGCGCTGCACATTTCACCCGTGATCAGAGCCGCTCCGTATCTCTTTGCCATCATTCTGTATGCCAAATCGGCAACCGATGCCATAGGAGCGAGAGCGGATGTTTGCGGTATATCTATAGTTCCTATCTTCATGCGTTTTTGTTATCCTATATTATAATCATTCATGGCCTTTGCATATACCCTCAGGACCTCATCGGCTGATTTCTGCGAGCCGACCTCTGCAACCGACCGTCTTGTGGAGGTCTTTAGCTTGTCAAATTCATCCCTGTCCATATCACGGCAGTCGATCAATCGGCTGTACATCTCTTGGGCGCTGTCGAAAATAAATCCATTAACACCCTCTATAACCTGCCCTCTGTTCATCTTGTCGTCTATATGCAGGACGGGCAGTCCGCAGGCCATCGCTTCCTTTGTCGAGATAGAGTTTACCTCGGATAAGGATGCGGTGATATAGGCATCGGCGGCGGAATAGTAGGGCGGGATCTCGTCATGGGGAACCTTTCCTGCAAAGGCAACCATGTCGTCTATCCCCAGCTCTTTAGCCAGACTGCGATATTCCTCCTCGTTAGGGCCGGTACCCATAATCATAAGCATGAGCCTGTCTGTCTTCTTGACCGTCTGCGACCAGAACTCCAGCAGACCGTCTATGTTTTTCTCTTTACCCAGCCGTCCGCAGAAACAGACGGTGAATTTGCCGTCAAGCCGATATTTTTCCTTGATCTGATTTATCTTGTCTTTGTCTATGACATCGGGGTCAAAAACATCGGTTTCGATAGAGTTAGGTATAACATCAATCTCCTTTGTCACTCCGATATTGTGAAGATACTCAGCCGCTTTTTCAGACGGAGCTATCAGTGACTGCGATCCGTTCCCGAGATACCTGAGATATTTATGAGCCAGTCTGCGAGCTATTGATATAAATGCCTTGGGAACAATGTAGTATAGATAATCGTCATACATCGTATGGAGGGTGTATACCAAAGGCACACCCAGAGCCTTGGCGGCGCGGAATCCCGAAAAACCCACCCCAAATTCGGTGTGAATGTGTATTATATCGGGGGCAAACTCTTTGATTATATTCCTGCGATTTTTCGATACAGGACGGGCAATGCCGTATCCGTATATCTTTTTAAAATTGAATCCGGGGCAGTATAAAACCCCCTCTTCCTGCTTGTGCTTTTTTATGGCCGAATCAGCACAGACCACAAGTGTCTGATGTCCCGCTTTTTTCAGACCATCGTTAAGCACCTTTACATGGGTTACAACCCCATTTAGATATGGTACATAGGTTTCTGAAAATATGGCTATTCTCATTTATTCCGCCTCCTATTTATCAAATACTATCCTCTCGCTGCTGAACATCTTTGTCAAAACAGCGGTAAATATCAGAGCAACCGCTGTGTTGGTCAGGGCGGTTATCGCTATATTCAGCGTAGACGCATCACCCGTGAATATTCCGGTAAGGCTGTGCGCGCTGTTAAAGATGGGAATGAAGTAGTAATAAAACTCACTCACTGCGCCGCCTGTGATCATGCTCGACATACCGCAGACCATACCGACTATTATCAGAGGGGATGCGTGTGTAGTAGCTTCTTTTGTAGATTTTGCATATGCGGACAAAACCGACAGCAGCGCCACAAATACAAGCACGGTAGAGATGGTCAGCAGCAGTATGCAGAGATACTCACTAACCGAATAGTCAAAGGTAAAACCGTCGGCCTCTGATACAAACATCTTAGGCAGAGATAACATCATAGACCCAAAGGTAACGACCGCTCCCAAGATCCCGAATACAGATATGCTGAGAATCTTTGCTAATGCGATATTACTGCGTTTTGCGGGGGTTACAAGGATCGTGCCGAGTGTTCCACGTTCCTTCTCACCTGCGATAGATTCGGGAGCTATTGCCATACATCCCTGATACATAACCATTATTATGAGCATGGGTATTAACGACATTGTGAATGACGATGCAAAATCCATGCCTGTGTTGAGATCATATTCCTGTGGGTCAAGATCTGCGTTTATATCAAACTTTTTAACCATACTCCGCTCAAATTCTCTAAAGAGATTCTTGACCATGCTGTCTGCCTCGAGCGATTCTATGCGGGAGGCGTTGTGCCATATCTGAATCTGCGGCGCCTGACTACCCGATGCTATGTCATATCCGGCGACTTGGCTGTCAAAATCCGATGAGAACATAATGAACAGATCGGCCTTGTTATCGGCGACATTCTGTCTTGCCGTTGCCGCATCCGATTCGGTTAGCTCAATCGGCATCCCCGATTCTGATATAAGCATAGAAAAGGACTGCGGGGCATTAACTGCGTATACCTTGTATGTATAGTCTTCATCTACACTGATCATATCCCCCATAAAGTTACCCATGACAGAATACATCACATACAACAGCAGACCCTGCAAAAGTATTCCCGAGAAGACAAGCCTTCTGTCTCCGAAAAGACGGGTCAATTCCTTTTTTATTAAAACAAACAAACTACTCCTATTCATTCTACACAACCTCCCCTGTGGTTTTGCTGTAAATATCGAAAAATGCCTCTTCAAATGGCCTGCCGCCCGAAACCTCATCGACCGTTCCGCAGGCAACCATCCGTCCGTCTATTATGATACCGATACGGTCACAGAGCTTTTCGACAAGCTCGAATATATGGGTTGACAGTATTATGCTTTTGCCCTCTTTCTTCAGCTCGATCAAAAAATCTGTAACAACCTTTGCCGTTATTACATCCAGCCCGTTTGTCGGCTCGTCAAAGATGATCATATCAGGATTATGTACTATCGATGTAACGAGTGAGAATTTCTGCCTCATACCCTGCGACAGATTAGATATTTTGACCTCGGCAAATTTATCAATGCCGAATTTGCCGAACAGCTCCTGCTTGCGTTGTTTTGCTGTTTGTTTGGGGATTCGGTGCATCTCTGCAAAAAAGTCGAATGTATAATTCGGGGTGAAAAAATCGTCCAGCTTGAGCTCGTTTGTGAGGAATCCGATACTACTCCGCACCTCTCTGGAGTTTTGGACTATGCTCTTGCCGCCCACCATTGCATCACCCGAATCGGGGTTTATGAGCGTTGCGAGCATACGCATAACGGTGGTTTTCCCCGCTCCGTTCGGACCCAGCAGCCCGAAAACCTCACCCTTATATGAGGTAAAGCTGACATCGTTTGCCGCAGTAATAACGGATTTGTTAAGATTTCTCAGCTTTTGCTGCTTTTTAGAAACCTTAAAGGTTTTGGTAAGATTTGATACCGACAGAATCTCCTGCATAAACTTTGTTCTCCTTTACAATATTAATAAGACACACCGCATGACAGGCTATTCCTATCCTCTCACCCGTGAATCCCATTCCCTCTTCGGTTGTCGCCTTTATACCCACACAGTCATCGCCGATAGACAGAGCATCCGCTATTGTCCGCCGCATATTTGGTATGTATCGGCTCAGTTTTGGCTCTTGTGCTATTATGGTCACATCTATATTACAGACAGCATATCGGTTGTCCGCAAGGATTTTTCCGACCTCGGTCAACAGCAGCATACTGCAAATGTCCTTATACCGCATATCATCGGCAGGAAAATATACCCCAATATCGCCGAGAGCCGCCGCACCCAAAAGAGCGTCCATAACCGCATGAGCAACAACATCTGCATCCGAGTGACCGTCAAGACCTCTGTCATGGGGTATTTCCACCCCGCCCAAAACAAGCCTGCGGCCATCCGCAAACCTATGAGCATCATATCCATGTCCTATCCTTATAACAACCAGCTCCCATTGTGTGATTATTGCGATATATCAAGTATAGTCTATTTTGATGAATGTGTCAATCATAAAATTTTTGGGGGAATTACGGGCGGCAGATTGCCGCCCCTACCGCAAATTCACATAGGACGGTACGCACAGGGGTGCGTACCCTACGGGAAAAAACACCCGCCGCTGCGGCGGCACCCCGACGACCATTGACAGTTGACAATGTACAATTTAAGAT
>WRME01000088.1 GCA_009777275.1 Oscillospiraceae bacterium | reverse complement strand
GCTGCGGCGGCACCCCTCCCCAGAGGGGAATAGGGGCTTGCATACTATAATTTCCAATTCCCCTCTGGGGAGGGGTGGCAAACACTCGCAACAAAGTTGCGATAGTGTTTGACGGGGTGGTCACGATACAATTGACAATGCACAATGAACAATGGACAGTTACGGGGGCTTGAAATTATAGAAATTCAACTCTATTTTTACCAGCAAGCTTACATTTACAATAATTGTCAATTATTCATTGTCAACTGTTAATTGTCGTCGGGGTGCCGCCGCAGCGGCGGGTGTTTTTTCCATGGCTCTCACAACCCCTGTGTGTCACCTTGCCTCTCCCTTTGGGAGAGGTGTCACGCCATGGCGTGACGGAGAGGGCATGACGGGGTGGTCTTGTAACGATATGTAATTTGAATCGGATTGTCCGTTTCTTAAAATTCAGCATAAAAATATGAAGACAGGGTATAGAATAATATATAAAATGTTGCTATAATTTATTCTATACACCTGTAGTTTTTATTAATGTTTAATGAAGGAGCGGTGATTTTGTATGAAAAATCAATTAAAAAAGGCGGTTGGTTTATTTATGGCGATTGTTATGGGGGCGGCCATTCCGATGGCGCCGGTGATTCCCATCAAAACAGCGGCGGAGGGACAATACCGCAATATTGCCTTTAGAAGAGCGGCTTACCACTCAAGCGCCGCAAACTACAACAACACAGGACACTTAGTAACCGATGGTATCATATCGACCGCTTCGCTGGCAAAGCTGATAGTGACCGATCAGCACGGCGATGCTCCGGCTAACGAGAATCCCGATATGGCCTTTGACGGACTTCCGGGTACCAAGTGGCTGACCTTTAACGGAACTAACACCACACCCGGCAGCCCTCCTCCGAGTTCGGCGTGGCTGCAGGTTAGATTGCCCGGCAGCAGGGCGCAGAAGAGTGTATATTCCTACTCTATCACATCGGCCAACGATGCTCCCCCGCGCGATCCGCGTGACTGGAGAGTGCAGGGTTCAAACAACGGTCTTGAATGGACCACGCTGGATACACAGACGGGTTTTAACTGGAGCAGCGTGCGGCTGGACAGAAAGGTCTTTCCTCTGTCGGCTCCTGTGCAGTATTCAAACTACAGACTGCAGATAGACAGCAACAACGGCGATACCATGGAGGGCAACAGATCCAGAACACAGCTGGCTGAGTTTGATCTGCTTGACGCCAACGGCGTCAGCATACTGCGTGAAGAGGCGGCAGAGTTTGAGAGTGCATGGATCAGCGATACAGGCGGACAGGAATATGTATACATAGATTTAGGCGTAAAGAGCAGTATTGATAAGGTGTCGCTCTATTGGGGCGATGAGAACTATGCCGTGAAGTATGACATACAGGTATCCGATGATGCAAAGAACTGGAGAACTGTATATAAAGAAGAAAACGGCAAAGGTTTGGAAGAAGAATGTTCCTTTAGCGAAACCCAGGCTCGGTATGTCCGTCTGTTCTGCAGACTGACCAGTGATGATTTCTACATCCTCAGCGAGATGGAGGTTATGGGAACCAACACACTCGAATACACCTTAGACGAAATGCCCGAACCGGATGCGGACGGAACACAATATCTCACAGGCGGCAACTGGAAGTTAGAGCGTGTATCACAGGTAACAGCAGATGGAGCGGCACTGTCACAGGCGTATAACGATGATTCGTGGCTGCCCGCCGTTGTTCCCGGTACGGTACTGACCTCACACCTGAGAGCGGGAGCGATACCCGATCCCAACATAGCCGATTATCAGCTGCAGATCTCTGACAGCTACTTTACCGCAGACTTTTGGTACAGAAACAGCTTTGAGGTACCAAGCGACAAACAAGGCCGCAGAATGTGGCTCAACTTCAACTCGATCAACTGGAAGGCCGATGTATATTTCAACGGGCAGTTGTTAAAGAATCCCGATCCCTATCCTGCCGATCCGACATCACGTCCCAATCTGCAAATACCCAACGGACTGCCTGAACAGCAGCGTACCATCGAGGGATCATACATACGGGGCAGATTCGATGTTACAGATTATGTAAAATACGGCCAAGAAAACCATCTAGCGGTATACATACAAAAGAACGACACTCCCGGCGCTATCGTTACCCAGACCAAGACACCGTGGGCGGACGGAAGCGGCGGCGCCGGCAAAAACGGCGGCACACTCGGATTCGACAACCCGACCATCCATGCAAGCGTGGGATGGGACTGGAATCAGACGGTCAGAGGAAGAAACATAGGAATATACGGCGATGTTTTCGTCACATTTTCGGACAACGCCGTTATAACAGACCCATGGGCAATAACAACCTTTGCTAACAACAACATCAGCGCAGACAAGGCAAGCGTATCTACAGCCAACGTCAAGGTACGGGGAATACTCGAGAATCCGTCAGACACGGATCAGACTGTCACGGTCAAGGGAACGATAAGACCTGAGGACGGTTCGGGCGCTGCCATAGCATTGACCGATTATGTCCGCACCCTTACCGCAGGTGAGATTACGGAATATGAAATAGCCGACATAAACATGACAAACCCGAAACTTTGGTGGCCGAATACCTATGGCGATCAGTTCTTGTACACAGCCGAACTCTCGGTATATATCGGCGATGTGCTTTCCGACAAAAAGCAGTTCAACTTTGGAGTGCGGCAGTTTGATTACACAATGGATGGTGCCAGAAACACCACCGCCGCCAAGCTGAATATATTCTGCAACGGTGTCCGCATCGTATGCCGCGGGGGCAACTGGGGCATGGACGATGCCAACCTTGCCGCAACCCCTGCCGACTATGACGTAAAGGTTCGTATGCACGCCGAGGCAAACCTCACCATGATCAGAAACTGGGTTGGAATGACCAACCACGATGCCTTTTACGAGGCCTGCGACCGATACGGCGTACTGATATTCGACGACTTTTGGCTTGCAAACCCGGGTGACCACGGAGGATTCCCGACGCCTAAAAACTTTGAGATGTTCAAGAAGAACGCCGAAGACAAGGTCAGAAGAGTTCGCAAGCACGCAGCCTTGGCTCTATACTGCGGACGAAACGAGGGTATGCCCCCTGTTCCGACTGCGTCAAGATCGGGAGATCCCGATTATAACAGCTATTTCCTATCAATCACGGCACGGGGCAACGGTCTTGAATACGGCGGAAACTCCATCAATGACCTGCCGGACAACAGACCTTGGACCACACCCGGTACCCTTGACTGGACCCGTTTCTACATACCACATTCAGCCGACAACGGCAGCTTTGCCGAGGATCACGGTGCAAAGGGCGTAGCGGGCGTTGGCGGATGGGGACCGCACAGCCTTATCGATCCCCGTGGATATTTCGGCAGAAACGTCTCTAAACTACATTCAGAACTGGGACTTATAAACATCCCCGCCTACGAGAGCATGATGGAAATGCTGACAGAAGAGTACGCATGGCCGATAAATCAGGTTTGGGGTACCCATGACTTCTGCGACAATTCGGCGCAGAGAGCCGATCAGTGGGTACAAAAGATGGATCGCTGGTTCGGCGCTCCCGACAGTCTCAGAGACTTTGTTCGCAAGTCACAGATGATGAACTACGAGAACCACAAGGCTCCCTTTGAGAACGATTCTCTAAGACGGAGCAACGGAACTCTGCTATGGATGAGCCAATCATCATGGCCCTCTATGGTTTGGCAGACATATGACTACTATTATGATACAAACGGCGGATTCTTCGGTACCAAAAAAGGCAACCAGCCCTTAAACGCATTTTGGGTCAACGGTACCGACCGCATAGTTCTCAGCAACTCCACCCCGCTGGGTGAGAATCTCACGGTTAAGCTCTATGTCTATGATCTGAACGGAGTTCTCCTGCACACAGACCAAGCGGTCGTAACCAGCCTGTCCGATACGGCTCAGGATGTGCTGAAGGTTCCTGCTTTTCCGAACGCAACAGACATACGCTTTATCAAGACAGAGGTCTATCGGACAGACGATCTCGATAACAGGATCGCCGATAACTTCTACTGGACAAACGAGAGAGAATACATGAATCTCCATGCCTTAGACCGTTTGGAACAGGTCGAGCTTGGCCTGACCTATACAAAGCTGTCCTCCGTTGGCGGAAACGACAGATACTCGGTTACTATAGAGAACGAAACCGACATTCCCGCTCTTATGATAAGGCTCAAGACCCTCGATAAAGACGGCAACCGCATACTTCCTATATACTACAGCGATAACTATATCTCGCTCATGCCGGGCGACAGCCAGACCATCACGCTCGAAATAGACAGCCGATATTCGGATGAGACAACTCCCGCCTTCTATTTAGAGGGATGGAACATGGACGAGAAGAAGATGGCAGTAGTGCGGCCTCGTTCGGGACATTCATACTCTCACCCCCTCCGCTATCAGGATTGGGAAGAGGGAATGCTCACGGGTAACGGAACAATGGGAGCATTGGTCTTTGGAGATCCGACAAACGATACTATTATATACAACCACAGGCTCTTTAACCTTGCGGCGACTACATCACGTCCGACCAGAACCTATAACAATATGAACGAACACACCGCTACATTTAAAGGACAGACATACACCGATCTTCCCAAAGCAATAAAACAGGCATTGCTTGAAGAAGACTACGATTTAGCAAACTATTTAGCCAATCAGCACGCCTGGGACAACGGCGGCGAGGGCAACACCCATCCGGGCTATCTAATGAATATCAACCTCCCGAAAAAGGGCGAAATCAAAGACTATGTGAGGGTTACAGACTTTACCACGGGTGAGGTGCTGGTCAACTGGAACGATGACCGAGGCGAATGGACCCGCTCAACCTTTGTATCACGGGAAGATAATGTAATCGTCCAATATCTCACAAAACCCGATGGCGATGGTGAATTGTTAGACTGCGATATATCTATAGGAACCCATGCCGCTATGGGATTCCCCGGCGGAACGGTCTTCACCCAGAATAACGAGATTATTGACGGCAAGACAAATGAGGCATTCCTGAATATGCGTGTCACCTACGCCAACACAGGCGGCCAAGCAGGATACGAGGGGGTTACCCGAGTAGTAGCAAACGGCGGAACTATCGGATTCAACAAAAACAAAGATGTTCTGACGGTAAGCGGAGCGGATTCGGTTGTAATGATAACCCGCCTTGATAAATACTATGATCCCGTTTGGGTGCGGAACTATACAGGCAATGTAGAGTTTGGCGAAATGTATACTAAGGGCTTAAACGCACCCCAAAGATGGGAATTAGAGGAAATACAGGAGGCCCTTTTAGAGATTGATACAGATTTTGACACACTGCTGGACGGTCAACGCAGGACCCACGGCGAAATGTTCAACCGTGTTACCCTTGATCTAAACGGATCAGAACAGGACAGAGCCGAATCTAACGAACGTCTGCTCGCCCGCCAGAGCATTAGCTCTAAACCGATTCTTGCCCTATACGAAAGACTGTTTGACGTTGGGCGTTATCTCTACCTCTGCTCAGCGGGCGATTTGGGCGGACCCAGCCTTGTAGGAATCTGGGGAGGCAACTGCAGCGCAGGATGGGGCGGAACATACCATCTTGACGCTAACTATAACCTACAGCTCAGCGGAGCTATCATAGGCAATCTGCTCGAAACAAAAGAGGGATACTTCTTCCTCAACGAGAGCTGGAAAGCAGGATTTAAGGACATAGCTGAAAACCTGACCGGAACAAGGGGCATGGTAGCGGGCGGAAACGTACCCAACTGGACATCGGGGCTTATTTCCACCATAACAAGTCCGGCCTATCCATATCAGTATGCCACAGGCGAAATGGGATGGCTCCTGCAGCCCTTCTGGGAATACTATGAGGTAACAGGCGACACAGATTTCCTTCGTGAGCGTATGTATCCTCTCATAAGAGAGATGGGCGATTTCTATGAAGATTTCTTGACACACACCGATGACAACGGCAACTATATCTTCCTTGGCTCGGTATCTCCCGAAACCCAGCCTCCGGGACTAGACCGTGAGCCATGGACATGGGCGCCCTACAACGAAACCTCGCGTTCAAGAATGTCGCTGGTCAACAACTCTACATTCGACATAGCAGGAGCAAAGTTCTCGCTCGAAAAGCTGATCGAGATATGCAACATACTCGATATAGATCAAGGTGAGGACGGCGTTGATAAATGGCAGGCGATTCTCGATAAAATGCCGCCATATCTGATAAACAACGACGGCGCCCTATCCGAATGGTCATGGAAGAGTGATAAGAACGACCTGAGCAATGCGAATGATTACGGACACCGTCACTCCAGCCATCTTATAACAGCATGGCCGCTGCGTGAAATAACCCTTGCTACTGAGGATAAGGAACTCTATGAGGCCGCCCTGAGAGCGGCACAGATGAAGGACAGAAACGATCTCGGAACAGGCCACGGCATACTCCATGCCGCCCTCAACTCAGCATTGCTGGGAGATTCTGAGGCTGTTATGAAGAGAATGATGCAGATCTCGGATTCGTATATATACTACAGCGGTCTTGGAACCCGTCACGATTACGGCGGCGGCGACAGGAATCATCAGGCATATGCGGGAGGTACATTTGTTACCGACATCGCCATGAGCCTCACAACGGTAATCATGGAATCGCTGATGTATTCGGATGCTAATCTGATCGAACTTCTTCCTGCTACTCCTGCAGAGTTTGCAACAGGCAGTGTCGATGGACTATTAGCCCGTGGAGGATTTGAGGTAAGCATTGATTGGGAAGATACCATATTGCAGTCGGCCGCTGTAAAATCCAGGCGGGGACTCGACCTCAAACTCAGACATTCAAACTTTAGTCAGGTTACCGTTACAAAGAAGAGCAATAATGAGAATGTCATCTACACAAGGGTTGATAAAAATACTATAAAATTCGCTACCGTTGAGGGAGAAACCTATCTGATCTCAGGTATTCGTCAGGATATTCGCATGGCAGATCAAAGAGAATTTCTCCGTGCAAACATCGACAATCTCCACAACGACCGTATTCTCGAAACAACCAACGCTCCCGATGAAATAGAGGACAACGGAGCATATATAGTCACATTCGGAGACGGAAGTATGCTGCAGATGCTCGGTATGAAACAAAACGACATTATTGTAGGAATCAACGGGTACTTGGTTACCGATACCTCAAAACTGCAGAGCATTTACGATACCGTCCCCGTTGGCGGCGAGATTGTGCTAAGGGTATGGCGGCAGGACAGATACCTCAAGATAACATTCACCAAGGCCGAAAGCAACTCATTCCTAACCATGCCGGGAACTATACAGGCCGAGCGATATGCCGAAGGATTCGGCAGGAACGGAATAGGATTACAGACCTGTACAGACCCCGGAAGCGGATATAACATCGGCAATCTGAACAGTGACGACTGGACACGGTATGACAATATATACTTTAAAGAACCTGTAACCTCAATACGATTCCGTGTGGCAAAGGGTGACACCTCATTTACAAACATTACCGTAAGACTGGACAACCGAACAACGGGATTGTTGCTTGGCGTTGTGAGGGTGGACGGTCAAGGCAGTGCAGCCGGAATGTGGCAGAGTTACTTTGATGTAGACTTCCAGATTGATCCGACCGTTGCCGCATTGATACAGGAGGGTACCCACAGCATCTTCCTCACCTTCAGCGGAAGTGTTAATGTAAACTGGTTCTCGCTCAACAGCAGCTCCTCTCCCGATGAGGTGTTATACTCGGCGGAGGATATTAGGCGGCCCGACGGCAGTCTCGGCATTATCGAAAGAGACTATCTGTCATTCGGAATAGGCAGAGCCGAGCGGAATATACTCAACAACCTCCACCTATACAGCGAAGAATCGAGAGTTGCGTTTATCACGGCATTTGATACGGCAAAATCTGTATTAGCAAACGAGACCGCAACCCAAGCCGCAATAGACAAAGCCGAATCGGATCTGTTTGAGGCTATGCAGAACTTAGACCGACAGGCCTATCAGAAAGGCGATGCCGATGGTAACGGCGTGGTGGATGTCAAGGATATAATAGATGTCCGCAACCACATAATGGGCACCGAACGTCTCACTCAAGAACAGGCTCTTGATGCCGCCGATGCCAACAGCGATGGAATTATAAACATATTCGACCTGCTGACTATGAGGGATATTATTCTCCGCAACAGGAATACGAGATAAGCAATGCAGAATTAAGAATGCAGAAATGCAGAAATGCAGAATGTACGGGGGCTTGTAATTACAAGCCTCCGTGTGTTGTTGATTGCAGCAGACCACCCCGCCGCTGCGGCGGCACCCCCCCCCCCAGGGGGATGGGGCGTGCCTAACATAAATT
>WRME01000087.1 GCA_009777275.1 Oscillospiraceae bacterium | reverse complement strand
TTTTTCATGGTTACCGCAAATTTTGTGTGTCATCTTGGCTCTCCCTTTGGGAGAGCTGTCGGCGGCAACGCCGACTGAGAGGGCGTGTAGGGATGACTGTGTGTGAATAGGGCAGAGGGGTTGACAACTCCATCATAATAGTATATTATAATAACAGCCCCGACAGTCCCGGCAATATCTAAATACAGTAAAGAAAGTGAGATATATGAGAACATTTGGAACGCAAGCTACCGGAATACGCACTCCGATAATATACGAGGGGGATAATCTGCCTGAGATTGTTGTAGATTCTATCCTGCGTTACAGCGCCGATACGGGTGTGAAAATATTAGACAGCGATATAATAGGTGTGACCGAGGCGGTAGTGGCTCGGGCGCAGGGTAACTATGCTACCGTCCCGCAAATCGCCGCCGATGTAAAGAACAAGTTCCCGTCAGGCGCGGTAGGGGTTGTATTCCCCATAATGAGCCGCAACCGCTTTTCCGTCCTGCTAAAGGGCATAGCGGCCGCAGCCGAAAAGCTATATATACAGTTTAGCTATCCTTCTGATGAGGTCGGGAACAGAATCGTCAGTACCGAACAGATATATGAAGCAGGGGTAAATCCCTATTGCGATGTTTTTGACGAAGACGGGTTCCGTGCAAAATTCAGCCAAATCAAGCATGAGTTTACGGGGATTGATTATCTCGAACTCTACCGTGAGATGGGCAAAAACGCAGAGATTATTTTAGCCAACGATCCTGCTGAGATACTAAAACATACCAAGAATGTCATTGCCGCCGACATTCACACCCGTGAACAGACCAAGCGGCGTCTTTTGGCACAGGGTGCGGAAAAGGTGCTCTGCCTGGACGAAATCCTGAGCGAAAGCGTTGACGGCAGCGGATATAACGAGAGATACGGTCTGCTGGGTTCCAACAAAGCGGGCGAGGATCGTGTTAAGCTCTTCCCCCGTGCCTGTGACCAATTTGTTTCGGACACGCAGAGGCTTATTTTTGAGAAAACAGGGGCGGCCGTTGAGGTGCTTGTATACGGGGACGGTGCATTTAAGGATCCCGTGGGTAAGATATGGGAACTTGCCGATCCTGTGGTATCTCCGGCATTTACAGACGGCCTGATCGGTCTGCCCAACGAGATCAAGCTCAAATATATCGCAGACAGGGAGCTTGCCGACATACGGGGTGATGAAGCCCGCAAGGCGATGGTCGAGCGTATACGGGGAAAGGCTCGAAACCTTATGGGCAAGGACGAAACCGAGGGAACAACCCCGCGCCGCTTGATAGACCTGACCGGAAGTCTTTGTGACCTTGTCAGCGGAAGCGGAGACAAGGGAACCCCCGTCGTGCTGATCAAGGGATATTTTGATAACTATGCGAATGAGTGAGAAGAAGGAGATCTAACATGGACATAGACCAATTGCGCGAAAAGATAGACCAGATCGATGATCAGATGCTCAGCCTGTTTGAGCAGCGAATGGCTGTCGCCAAACAGATAGGCAGCTATAAAAAAGCACATTCCCTGCCAGTAAACAACCCCCTGCGTGAACAGGAGATTATACTCCGATTCCGCAAAAAATCCCCCGAACTTGCCGAACAGACAGAGTCGTTCTTCTCAGCGCTGTTCGAGATAAGTAAGAGGTATCAAGAGATGTGAATACTATACCCCCCAGACGTGTAATGTACATCCGGGGGGTATATCATCGCCCTCTCCGTCACGCCGAGGCGTTTCGAGGCAGACCACCCCGTCAAACACTATCGCAACAAAGTTGCGAGTGTTTGCCACCCCTCCCCAGAGGGGAATTGGAAATTTTAGTATGCAAGCCCCCATTCCCCTCTGGGGAGGGGTGCCGCCGCAGCGGCGGGGTGGTCGTCTTGTAGGGATGACCGCCCTCGGTCATCCGTTTGCATAAACACAGCGTTTTTATATCCACGGTACGCACGGGGGTGCATACCCTACAGCGGCATCAAAAATAACATTTGACAATTTTCTCATAATGTATTATACTTGTATGTAGCGTATCACAGCAGTCCTTATTGCGGGATTGTGGCGGTGTCTTGTTTTCGGCTGACACTCCGAAAGGAGGGTTGGTAATATGATGACTTTATTTGAATTTGCATATCTCGTATTAACGAGCATATCAGTTGCTATACAGGTCGTTACATACCGGAACAACAAGAAATAAGCCGCCCTAACTTCTAATGGAGGCGGCTTATTCTATTTCTAAAGCAATAAGTCAGCCGAACGACACCGCTTGTGGTGCGTGGCAGAGCGGCGGGAGTGTTACCAGCACTCCTTCCCTCTGTTTCTATTATAGCATTGACATAGGAATATGTCAACACCTATATTGTAAAATTTTTTTCGTGGTTTTCGTGCTTTTCGTGGTTACCCCCCGTAATTATTCATTGTCAATTGTACATTGTTAATTGCCGCCGCCGCTTCTTTCGGGTCGGATATTTCCGATACTGCCGTTTCCATGGGACATAGGCCTGTTTTGGTGCGGTTGAGTACCGAATCTATCAGCTTGTCGTATGTATATGCGATGTTGTGGCGGTCAAAAACACCGATCGCCTGCCTGCTCATCAATGGCGAGTAGACCTCATCGACAGATAGGAAGACAAACGAAAGAGCGGCGGCTTTGCCCACAACCTTGTCTGCGGCCGAAAATCCCGCCAGATCGGTTCCGCTCTTCACAAACTCCATAAGACAGGCAACGCCCGGTTTGGTTCCGGTATAGGTCTTGTCGTCCTTACACAAAACTATTGTGTAATCGTTTTGGGCAAAGATGGCCCTTGCCCGTTCGATGTTTTCCATATAACCTCCATTTTATTTGCGTTATATCGCAAATTTTTTTATTTACTCTATAATCTCCTGTTGAAATATGTCGAATTATGTATTATAATAATATAAAGTAATCGATTGTGTTATTCTGTTAAAATTTTACATGGATTGAATCCGCTTAGCAGATTATACTTATTAATAGCACATCAAAAGGACAGGTTTTTATATATGAACAACAAAGAATCAATCCCCGTGGTCACCCTTGCCCGCCAATTGTTTGAAAAGACAAACTCACTCGTCATTATCTGCAACTATGATGCAACGGTGGTTTGGGCAAACACCTTCGCCATGTCAGACGGGCAGAAACTCCCCGCCCCTATAACCGACTTTATTGCCGATGCTGATCCGTCTTTTATAAAATATAAGATAAATGAAAACAAGTCATTTTCATTTCTGTCTCAGGTGCAGCTCGACACGCCTGTTGTTGCAGACGTTACTCCGCTTGAGGGAGAACTGTTTTTGATAAAGACAAACGGGGAATCATCCTGCGGGTCAAATAATATAAAAAAAATAATCGAGGATTATTCCCTCTCGCAAAAGATGCGGTTTAACAATACCATACGGCTGATAGATATGATAATAGACAATCTTGGAATGATAGATTATTACCCTGAGGTCGAGGTCGCTAAGAACATAAGGGGGAATTTCTATAAACTCTTTAGGGATTCTCTTAATCGGATAGAGTTTTTGCGTCTGCACAACGGGGTGAAGGAGTTGACTTTTCAAACACTCGATATGGCTAACTTTTTGCAGATACTCTTTGAGTATCTAAAGATGCACTCGCTAAAAGAGGGGATAGGTTTTTTTAATTATAAAAGAAACTTTTCAAACACCCAGTGCCGTATAGACATGACGACATTTACATCTGCGATACTCAATATTATCCACAATGCCGCAATATATTCGGGTAGCGGCCAAGAGATAGACATAGAGGCATCGGTGAAGAGGAATATGTTTATACTCTCGGTTAAAAACTACGGCTTTGGTATCGACCGAAACAATCAGGACGACATCTGGAAACCCTATTACAGCTATAATCCCGATTCCAACCGTTTCCCCGGACAGGGACTGGGTCTTGCCATTACAAAAAAGGTTATCGAGGAGCTTCACGGAGGCAGATGCGATTTTTATTCACAGCCTAACAAGAATGACTACACCATCTTCACCATAGCCATCCCCTGCCGTGAATACACAACGACAGAAACGGGAACGCTGGGCTTTTCAAGTGACAGCTCCGGCGAAGAATGGGTTCACTATCTGCTGCACCCGCTCATGCCGCCCGCCGTCCTGTTCGGCAGCATGAGAAAGGACGAGGATGGGAGGTAGTTGGTGATTGCTATGTCGGCAGTCTATATGTCCGATTGCGGTTGCCGCCCATCGAAACAAGCATACCTTCGTTTACCATCTCAAGGAGTAATTTCCGCACCCTTTGCTTTCCTACATTTAACAAGACCGGAAGATCAGTGCTTTTTATAACTTCTCTTTCCTTAACAAGCTCGATTATTATCTCTTTTTGTTTTTCTGATCTTATCGCCTCTTGGTTATCGCTACTTTTTATTGCTACTTCTTCGTTATCGCTACTCTTTATTGCTACTTTTTCTTGGTTATCGCTACTTTTTATCGCTACTTCTCCGTTATCGCTACTTTTTATCGCTACTTTTTCTTGGTTATCGCTACTTTTTATTGATATTTTTGAAACGGGCATTATCAGAATTATGCGTTCTGTTTCATCTAAACTCTGACTTATTTGCGGTTTTGAGAATTTGTGAATATTCCAAATGTTATATATATTCGGAATACCGCTCCCTGCTCTTTCTCCAATATCGAGAAGGTTGAACATTTTCATAAGAACGGTGTTCCGCGGGCTTGAAAATCCTCCGCTGATAGCTTCTTCTATTTTTATTCTCAGGTTCCCCGGGTTTTCTATAACGATTTTGTTTATATAGTTTTTGATAACCACGCCGCCTTCTCCATAATAATCGGCATTTATAAGGCAATTCGCCAATGCTTCACGCAACGCCTTGTGGATTGGTGTATCGTCAACCCTGAACCCGTTTTCTATTTTAAACGGGATTTTTATATTTGGATTTTGTATCAGTTTGTTATACGCCTTGCGATAAAACTCGAATAAATTACCGCTCCATTCGCCCGAAGTAGAGGTTATTCTATCGGTCCAACGCAATCCAATGTCAAAATGTTCCTGATAATCAAGGAAATAATACGGAAATTCACGCACGATCTCATATTCAAAACCAAACATCAGCAGTCCTGCGGCGGTTGGATGCAGCTTCTCGTCATCACCACGACCGATAGCTCCCAACTTTAACAAAAAATCATCGTCATCAAGATTTGCCCAAACATGATTCGGACGTGTTGTTCCCATAACATTACGGTATCCTTTGACCGTTTCATAATCAAATGCTGAGAAAGGCATCTTTTCAAGAACCCTCATGTCCTGCGTTTGATCTGCACTATCCCTTATCATCGCCTTAACGATTGACTTAGAGCAGCGATAATCTCCATCGCCATTTCTGCGATAAGCATTCCATATATCATTTTTTAAATATATCGGCTTGTCGGTTCTCTCGGCTCTCGGAATTTCTATCGCAATGATTTTTTTGTTTTCATGTTCGATAATCTGGACATTTTTATCCTTGACGATATTCAAATTAACCTTGCTCGGATTATTAACGGTATTCCAAAAATCGGTTACAAGTTTTTCCGGGTTTTTTATCCCGATTATATTCAGTGTTTTATCGGGATTTTCTACAACGCCCAGCAGGATTATACCGCCATCTGTATTTGCAAATGCCGAATAGGTCTGCCACATACTCTGCGGCAAACCTCCCTCGGATTTTTTAGCTTCAAGACGATTGTCCTCTCTAAAGCTATCTAATTTTTTAAAATCCACCATAACTGTCAACTGTCAATTGTCAACTGTCAATTGACTCCTCCTCCATATACCCCGCAAGCGCTTTGGGTATAGTTATACTGCCGTCTTGGTTTTGAAAGTTTTCGATGATTGCCGCAACGGTTCTGCCTACGGCAAGCCCTGAGCCGTTGAGTGTATAGACCAGCTGCGCCTTGTCGTTGATAGATTCCTTGTATCGTATGTTGGCGCGGCGTGCCTGAAAATCGGTGAAACATGAGCATGACGAGATCTCTCTGTATCCGTTGCAGGATGGCATATATACCTCAATATCATAGGTCTTTGCACTGGAAAAACCCATGTCGCCCGTGCAGAGGGTAACTACACGATAGGGCAGCTCGAGCAGTCTGAGAACACGCTCGGCATCGGCCGTTAGTTTTTCAAGCTGATCTGCGGCATCCTCAGGTCTGCTGAATTTGACAAGCTCCACCTTGTTGAACTGATGCTGTCTGATAAGACCCCGTGTGTCACGTCCGGCACTGCCCGCTTCGGCTCTGAAACAGGCAGAGTATGCACAATATGACAATGGCAGTCTGTCGGCCGGCAAAATCTCATTGCGGTGCATATTTGTAATAGGCACCTCGGCCGTCGGCACCAGGAAGTAGTCTCCGCCCTCCAGCTTAAAGGCATCCTCTTCAAACTTAGGCAGCTGACCCGTCCCGGTCATAGACTGTCTGTTTACGATAAATGGCGGGAATACCTCTGTATATCCCTCTTTTGTGTGGGTGTCGAGAAAGAAGTTTATAACAGCTCTCTCAAGCCTTGCTCCCTGCCCTTTGTAGAAATGGAATCGTGCTCCGGTTACCTTGGCCGCCGTTTCCGGGTCGAGTATGCCCAGCTCTGCTCCCAGTTCCCAGTGTGATTTCGGCTGAAAATCAAAGACGGTCGGCTCCATAAAACTGCGAATAACCGGGTTGTCATTCTCATCCGCACCGACAGGCACGCTTGGATCGGGAATGTTGGGAATAACCAGCAATATCTCGTTCTGCATGGCATCAAGACGGCGAATCTCATCGTCAAGCTGTTTTATCTCGCTCGATAGAGACTTCATCCTCTCCATGATCTCGCTCGTGTCACCGCCGGACGATTTGATCTTGGGGATTTCTTTGCTTGCCTTGTTCTGCTCATGCTTCTTGGTCTCGGCTCTTTGCAGGGCATCGAGACGGAGCCTGTCAAACTCTAATATGCCGTCTATTTCTTTTTTATAATCGGCTCCCCTGTTTTTCAGCGCGCCAACCACCGCCTGGGGGTCGTTTCTCAGCAGCTTTATATCTATCATTATCTTCTATCCTTTCTGTGAGGGAATGTGCTTATTGCCTGCTTGTAATAATGCGGGACATCATGCTGATCTTCGCTTGACAGTTTCTTAGACAGCTGTAAAAGCTCCTCTTGGTTGTGAAACTCAACCGATATATACCCATGCCCTCCCGCTGCTCCGCTGATGCTCACCCGTCTGCCCAGCGATTCTCTCAAGGCTATCTCTACCTCCGAATATAGGTTGATCCTTGGCGGTTTGGCGGCTATCTTGCGGGGCTTTTCGGTAACGCTTTGTTTGGCGATCTTTTCGGCATCCCTGACCGTAAGCCCCCTGGCAATAATTTCATATGCAAGTTTTTGAATCGTTTCGGCGCTCTCTATCGGCAGTAACGCCCTTGCGTGTCCTGCCGAAAGACTTCCCTTGTCTACCATAGCAGACACCTTTTCGGGCAGTGAAAGCAATCTCAGCGAATTTGCTATAGCCGGACGAGATTTGCCAACCTTGTTGGCTACCTCCTCCTGAGTTAGTCCGTGGGTTTCTATAAGCTCTCTGAACCCCTGCGCCTCTTCAATAGGGCTGAGATCCTCTCTCTGAAGATTCTCCACCAACGCAAGCTCGGCCGAAACAAGGTCGTCTATCTCCTTTATGACCACAGGAATGTGCGATATGCCCAACATTCTGCAGGCTCTCCATCGCCGCTCTCCTGCCACTATCTGGTAATTTCCCCTTGGCAGCGGCCGCACCACTATCGGCTGGAGAACTCCATGCTCCCTTATCGAATCGGCCAACGCCGCCAACGCCTCATCATCAAACCTCTTTCGGGGCTGAGCTTTGTTCGGCTCTATCTCTTCTGTACTAATGGTGAGAAGTTCGGCTGTTATCTCTAGATTATTGTCCATAAACAACTCGTCTAAACCTCTTCCCAATCCGCTTTTTCTTGCTGACATAATTTTATTTTCTCCTTTTGCTATTTACACACGTTATGGATGTGTGCCCTACCTCATCGTAACCACGGTACGCACAGGGGTGCGTACCCTACAGCATCGTAACCACGGATGACCGAGGGCGGTCATCCCTACGGCCCACGCCGCTGCGGTAACCACGGACGAACGAAGTTCGCCCCTACAGACCACCCCGTCAAACACTATCGCAACTTTGTTGCGAGTGTTTGCCACCCCTCCCCAGAGGGGAATTGGAAATTATATTATGCAAGCCCCATTCCCCTCTGGGGAGGGGTGCCGCCGCAGCGGCGGGGTGGTCTGCTGCAGGGTACCGCAGCGGCGGGGGGCCGCCCCCCCCTTTTTTTTGCTTTGAGTTTCCGTGCGGGGGGGTTGTTGG
>WRME01000086.1 GCA_009777275.1 Oscillospiraceae bacterium | reverse complement strand
GGGCCACTAAGAGACACAACGGCATCAAACATAGCAACAAGTCTGTTATACTCATCATATTTGTACATTTCATAAATTCCGCCGTTGTTGTTCCGTGTCCAGATAAGATTGCCCATGTTGTCGTAACCATACTGTTTTGTAGCGAATTTGACATTTTCACCAATATTGTTATTTTGTTGTTTTTCGTTTATCACTCTTCCCATAATGTCGTAATACACCATTGTTTTTGTGTAAATGATTTCTTCGTTTTGGTCTGTATCAAAAGGAGTTTCGGTCATAACAACCCGTCCTAAAGCATCATAGGTATATATAACCTCGTATCCGTTGGGGTCTTTTGATCTCATAGAGCGTCCAATACCGTCATAAAACTCGGAGTAGTCTATCGGTGCATTGTTGTTGGAGATATTATTACCTGTATTTACGATATATTGATAATTTACTATATCGTTTGTATATGTTTGCGAATTAATCGTCTCACCATATGTTTTTACAAGATTGTTATAAGATTCGTATACATTATGATTTGTGTTTCCATTTATCGAAAACTGTATAACCCGTCCCAAAGCATCGGTATAATTAGTTTGCTTATATTCCAAATTGTTGTTATTATCAAGGGTTGTAGTTACCTTGTTGAATCTTCCGGAAACTCCGGATACAGGTGCATCGGCCTGCTCATAGGTAATTTCGACAGGTGCGGCTATATCTTGATCGTCTTGGTTTTTGGTTTCCGTATTGGTTGTCCTGCCAAAATCGTCGTAAGAATAGGCGGTAATATTATATTCTGATTTTGCGGTGTTTAAAAAAGTTTTAGAAGTATGCAGCAGAAGCTGTTGGTTATATGTGTTTTCTGTTACTAAATCAAACCCTCCGCCGGAGTTCTTTTTAAATGATTTTATAACATTGCCGAATTTATCATATTCAGTTCTGTCTCCGGTGTTATCGATGTTTGTATTGGTAACATTGCGAAGTTTAAAGTCATGCACTACACTTGAATAAGTGTTGTTTGGATAGGTTGTTTGGATGGTCATCTTAGATTCAGAATTTGTATTTGTATAGGTATAATTATAGCTGGTTGTGTTTCCGTTCGGATCAATACTTGCTGTTGTCCTGCCAAACATATCATACTCAAAAGACTGAACTATATCAAAAGAGCGGGTACCGTCTGATTTCAACAATCCGTTTCCGCCGACATCGCTGATGTTTTTCATTCGCTGTAATTTGGGATAGATAGAATATTTACTTTCATACTCATATTCGGTCTCGACAACAGAAGCTTTAGTGCCTGTGCCTCGTAAAATAGGATATGATTCTTTAATTTCCCATGTTTCATCAAAATCCCAATCTGTGTATGTGGATTTTTGCACCATTTCTGCTGTAGCGAGACCTTGGGCTGTGCTTGGCAGCGAACCGCTTATACTGCTGTCGAAAAAGGAACCAACTACATTCCCCGATCCAACGGCAGAAAAACCGACAGCGCTGTTGGTAGCGGCATATGAATTAACCACACTCCCGTTTAAAAGACCTGCAAAACCTCTGTGACTGCCATCCTTCGATGATACATTTCCTTTTGCGTAAGAATTTTCGATAACACCGGAATCTAATGCACTGTTACCGATAAACCCGCCTATGTTTTTGTTTCCGCCGACATTGGAATGGGTATAGCATGAGCTAATAATTCCGTTATCCATAGTTCCGACAAATCCGCCGCCGAACCAGTCATTGGTTGTAACCGACCCCAGTGAGTAAGAGCGGCTTATAGATGCGTTGTTATGTCCCGCAAATCCGCCTACATGTAATCTCCCGACCACATTACCTGTAGCGTAAGAATCACTCGTAGTTCCATTATTCCACCCTATACATCCTCCGACTCTATCTGTCCCGAAAACGCTGCCTGTAGCATATGAGTTGCTGACCTGTGATATGTTTTCACCGATTAATCCGCCCGTGAACGCTGTACCGCTTACATCTCCAAGAGCAAATACATTATCAACAGACCCGCGGTTAATTCCTAAAAGACCACCCGAATAAAATCCGGTAGAAGAAATATTAGCAGCCGAATGACTTGATGATATTTTACCCTTGTGGTCATTCACGCCGACAAGTCCTCCGACCCTTCCTGTTCCTTTTATAACACCAAAACCGATTACATGGCAATTTTCGATCGTCCCATTTGAATAACCCGCTATTGGTCCTACATACTGACTACCGTTGATATTCACATTTGACATGGTTAAATTTGTGATTTCTCCGAGTAACTGTCCGACCAGTCCGACATAATCAGAATTAGGGTTATTAATGCTCAGGTTTCTTACGGTGTACCCGCCTCCATCTAATTTTCCTGCAAACGGGATTGTTTTACCGACATCAGTCCAATCAACCCCGGCGAGATCAATGTCTCTGGTTAGTTTATATATACCCGTTCCTGAATTAAGCGCATCTTTCAATTCGCTAGCACTGGAGACAGATGAAAATGAGGATAATGTATTATCGGTAGATTTATAACCAAGCAATGATGTTCCATCGTTTGAAAAGGTTGTTTTTTCTCTTGTTAAATTTCCGAACATACTATAAGTAAACTCTGTGTAGTTTAATTTCTTCTGCTCGTTTTTAGAAAAATCAAAGTGAGATGTTCCTGTGCGGACTATTTTTCCGGTTATAGGGTTAATCGCATTGGTTATAACCGTTCCGTATCGGATTCCTTGTTTTTCTTGTGTGTATTGTATGATTTCTTCAGGGATTTTCTTTGAGTTCGGACCGAACACATAACTTTCTTGCTTATCAACAGATAAACCTACAGATCCATTATTTCCCGTACTGCCGGATTCTATCTTGTTCGACAGTATATTACCATAATTATCCCATTTCATATTGGTTGTGACAAATGTGTAATAATTACTATTGTCCGAGTAATAGCTGTGTTCTGTGATTGTTTCAGGAAAACGGCGGATATTATAACTGTCATAAATAGTTTTGGAGATCAGTATGTCTTCATATGTATTATCTTGTAAAACTTTGTTTTTTGTTTCGCTTTTGATAAGTAATAATTGGCTGTTAAATGTAACGCTTGTTGTAACTCCGTTTGAGGTCATCCCTGATGTAAATTCTTCAGAAGAGAGCGGGAAAAAGCTGTTAGGGGTATACATCCAATCCGGTCTCAGTTCCTCGTAAGAAAATGTTATTTCGTTATACTTAGCTGTATCTGATTTACTTTCTCTTTGATGGGTAGACTCGAGCCGCTTATATTCTCTTAAACTGGAATACCCGTAAGGTAACTCTGCGGTATTATAATTATAGTGCGTGTACATACCGGTTGGAGCTGTGATGCCTGTAATATATGAAGCGGTATCCGAGGTTACTGTTTGCTGAGCGACAGATTGATTTCTTCCGTTGAAAATTATTGCAGACTGATATGTTCCTATGTCATACTGAGTTTTGTTTCCTGCGGCATCGGTAACGCTTTTTGTTGAAGTATTACCCGAATCTCTGCTGATGCTGTATAAAAACTCTGTCTTAGGATTGACCGCCGTATTGTCAACCAACGAAATTGTGAGCAGATCATTCGTGTAGTTAAAATCAATATATCTGCCGCTCGTATCAATGATCCTGTTAATAAAATCATCTGTATAATGAATTTGTATTGTGTTGTTAAGAACATCCCTTACACCGAGATAACGGCCGGCGTTGCTGAAAAACCATCTTGTACCCTCTGTATCAACTAAAACAAAGGCGGCGGAAACTCCATTTGAGCTGAACTCATTGTTATTAGCAGCCCTGAATGTAATATCATCCAGCATGTATCCGTCAAGTTTAAATGTATTATCGTCATTTTCTATGATCCTATACTTTGTCCCGCCCGGCAGATATAAAGTTCTCCAGCCACTTCCGCCATCGATAATCGGCAAATCAAGTGTCCAGCCTGACCCCAATCCATAATTCATATTATAAAAATTTGGTAATCCAGAATGATAAGGTATTGATGTTATTTCAGCCGATATGCTGATGTTATCATCATCCTGACTCATCCAAAATCCAAGGTCTGATTGAGAAATATATGATGATTCATTCGTATCTGCATTGCTAACTTTAAATTCATGGTGCGAACCATCTGAATCCCAATTATTTATATCCCAAATATGCGAATGATTAACCGCTGCTTCCGGGTCAAAACGCAAGCCAAGGTTTAGGTCTAAACCGTTTCTGCCTTGCAGACTTAGCAACGGATGGTGAACAGAGACCATACCGCCGATTTGATCTACTGCGGCATTACCTAAATTCCAATAGTTACCGTGGTTTGAATTGTATTTGTTATGTGCAGTCTGTTGATTGTCATATGCTGAAAATGGCGTGATCATGCTGTTTGTTACGAAGAAGTTGTTTTCTTTTTGCCATTCAAAGGCGAGCTTTGATAATTGCTCGGCTGTAATATTGTTTGCATTTATGTAATCGTTCAGATATATTGCATCACAATAATATCGATTGGAAAGTTTTATTATTTCTTGATCGAGCCCATTCTCGTAATCATCATTTGTCCCCATAAATTCAGATAAAGGACGATCTATAACCTGTGACATAATAAAGCATTTTGCTATATCGAGTGTTTTAGCGCCCAAAATCATCATAGTGATAATTTCATTTGTTTGATCATGCGACAGGTTTCCGATTTCTATGATGTCCGACAGGTTAGCGCTTTCTGCAAAAAATATATTCGTATCTTGATAGCTGTTGAAGAGATCGATTACCTGTTGTTCGTGCAGTTTTAACCTATTGATATATATGCCTATAACTGCGGAATCTATCAAATCATACCCTGCTTGTCCTAATCGGCTTAACCTATCGGAAGAAACCTTGAAAAAGACCGATAAAGTTTGTATTTGTTCTGTATTTAATTGTTCGGCGGTTTTATATCGTGTAAGAATCATCGCAACATCGGGTGTAATAAGCATATTAGCGGCTTTCATTGCTATTGACAACCTGCCGTCGCTGTCTTTTATATAATTGAGAGGGAGCGCATATTTTATACCAAGATAGGCATCGGCTATTTTGATTTTATTATCTCCGGTTTCTTTGTAGGCCTGCTTAATTGCGAGGCTCAATTCGGTTAGGTTGATTTTTGGAACGGATTCCTTGATTAGTGCGGCGATCGAAGAAACATATGCACAAGCGAATGAAGTACCGTCAACATATTGATATGAATTATTGATTGCGGCAGTGTAAATATCTTCACCCGGGGAGTAAAGATCAATCTCGGTTCCTCCGCTTGAAAATGAGGATATTTCGCCCCTGTTGTTTACAGAACCGACAGAGATAACGTTAGGCAAAGCAAAAGCGGCAGGGTAGGCTTTGTTTGATTCGCCCGCATTACCCGCCGCACAGATAAAGACCATGTCGGAATTATTAATGGCATCTTTGAGTGCGAAATTGTTTTCGCTGGTGCCAAAACTTATGTTGATGATTTGGACGCCGAGACTTTTTGCGTAATCTATAGCATTCAGAACATCTGATATGTATCCGTGGTCTCCATCGATAACTTTAAGCGGTAAAATTTTAGCGCCGGGTGCTGAGGCTGCTATAATACCTGCTACACCCGTTCCATGCGCATCGGTTTCCGGATTAAAAATATCAGACGAATTATCAACAAAATTCCACCCGTTGCCGTCAATACGGTTGTTAAATTCCGAATGATTTACATCAATGCCGGTGTCCATCACACCGATGAGAATGTCTTTGCCTGTCGATAATCCCCACGCATTTTCAAAATCCGCGTCTATTCCGGCAGTTCCGATGTTTTGGTTGACTGCTTGTCCGTTATTCTTTACAGCCCATTGATTTTCACGGTTAGCTAAAGAAAGCGAATATATTTTATCATTAGGCACAGCGTATTCTATGTCCGGTTCTTGTTGTAATGCCGTCAATGCCGCTTCCATTTCTTTTACAGATCTAACTTCGACTATCTCATGGTCTTCGGTAGACAATCCTCTTACCGATTTTATTCTTGTTCTTCTTGCATTCTTATCTGCATTATCCCGTGCTTTATTACGCTCGGAAAGGCTTGTGTTCTCTTTGTATTTGACAATTATTTCATTGACGTTATATATTGGTGCAGTTTCAAAAACATCATCCTCTGCCGCCAATACAATGGGAAGCGTATGAATCAACATCACTGCCGATGTTAAAATCGATAGCAATGTTTTCCACACTCTATTATGTTTATTTTTCATTTCTTCCAACACCTTTTCTTGATTTTGTAATTATATATTACTATAATTTATTGCATATGTCAAGCGAAATTGAATTTCCCCAACAGAACATCGTTTAATTTGCACATATCCAAACACCGTTTATAAACCAACGATTTATACGCCCCAATAATATCGCCAACCGTAGGGACAGGCCTTTGCGTTATTCCTCCGCCATGACTTCTTTAAGCGGAATCTTCTTAATACGCCTTGCGTAAACAAACATAAACACCTCATACAGCACGATAAAGGAAGCCAGTGCAATAACAGCGGCCTGTACATTAAACGTATATTCCGGCAAACCCATAACGCTGTCATTGAAAAAGAGTTCCATCATCATTACCATTAAGCCATGCTGATATAGCGTTCCAACCGCAAACCCCACATATGTTATCGGTCGGTAGCCGCTGAGAAGCGCACCGGCACACTCCCTGTCAGAATATCCGAACACCCGCAGCATAGCGATGGTTTTTCCGTTGCTCTTAATAACCGTTGTAACCGCAAGAAATAATGTCGTAACGGCTAACACAATGCCGATTGCCGCCATCATAACAGCCATCATATCACTGCCGCCGACTTCACCGATACTAAAAGACATGACGATGGTGGCGGCATAACAAAATGCGGCTAACCATATGAAAAAGACCAACGAAAAACGACTGCGTAGTGTACTGCGTTTTAAGTCACGCAAGAACGGTGCGTTTTTTTTACCGACATTTTTAACTTTGCGGACTTTTATTTTACTTTTCCCTCTGATAAGCTCCAGCGGCGGGCGTTTTAACTTTCGGTAGCTGTATATGATTGACAGCGCGGAAAATGCTATTGTGGGAAAAACAATAAGATACAACACCAATTCCGGGTTAAAATGCACCGAAACATCAGGAAGAACACCGTCATTCCTGTAAAAGACGGGCATGAGTGCGAACGCCAAAACGAATCCAACAGCCACCCCCATAAACACACTCAACCCGAACACCCAAAAGCCGGTTGCGATTTTCCGGTTGGAATATCCCAGCGCTTTTAAGATTCCAAGCTGAGGTTTGTTTGTGTCGATATAATGCTTAATGTAGAATAACAGCATAACTACCGTAGTCAGCGCAAGTACGCCGCCTGTTACGGCACCGGTCATATTTCCGGCGGAAACGGTTGCGTCAAAAATAAGCAATGTTTCCGGAGTGGTTATCTGTTCTTTAATTCGTTGCAGGTCAATATTGTAATTTAGGAATAATGTGCAAACTAAAACTGCACAGGCGCACATAACGAGAACGCCGAGCAACTTGGTAACGCTTTTTATGCTTATAATCATATTCTCACCAACCAATCTCATAAGCGGTTTTACGGCTTGGGTTGCTGTAAAACTCAACGATTTTCCCGCTGTTCATGCGAACGACAGTATCCGCCATTTCCGCAATGTTGCTGTTATGTGTAACCATAACCATGATAAAGCCCGATTCTTTCTGCATTTTGCAGATGTAGTCAAGCACTTGCCGTCCGGTTTCTTCGTCTAATGCACCGGTCGGCTCATCGAGAAACACGATCTGCGGCTTTTTTGCCAACGCTCTGGCAATCGACACACGCTGCTGTTCTCCTCCCGAAAGTTCAGACGGGAATTTATAAAGTTTGTCACCAAGCCCGACCGCTTCAATGATTTTGCGGTAATCACGGTTGCCCGCCAAATCCGCACCCATCTTCACGTTTTTGTCCACGTTCAAATTCGGGAGTAAATAATACTGCTGAAAGATAAAACCGACTTTCTCTTTTCGGAGCTTTGTCAGCTCATCGTCGGACAGAGCGGTTATATCCATGCCGTCATACTTGACCGAGCCGCTGTTCGGATGTTCCAAACCCGATGCCGTGTGCAGCAGGGTAGACTTTCCCGAACCCGATGCTCCTAATAAAACAACAAAGTCGCCGTCATTGATTGTAAGGGATACGCCCTTTAAGGCGGCGGTTGCGTTGTCGCCCGCGCCGTATGTTTTTGTCACGTTTGTGATTTCAATCATCTTTCTTACCCTCGCTTTTGATTTGGATTAGCAATCCGGTAAACACCTCGGCTATCTTCGCCGCGTTTGCGGCGGTGAGGTCGGTGGGCTGGGATTTCATCTTGCTATCCATAATTTATCTTCCTCCCATATTTTAGGATTGTTTGCAAT
>WRME01000085.1 GCA_009777275.1 Oscillospiraceae bacterium | reverse complement strand
ATTTATTTTTTTTTGCCCCCCCGGGGGAGCCCCCCCCCGCCGCTGCGGCGGCCCGGGGAGCAGCCCCCCCCGCCGCTGCGGCGGCACCCCTCCCCAGAGGGGAATAGGGGCTTGCATACTATAATTTCCAATTCCCCTCTGGGGAGGGGTGGCAAACACTCGCAACTTTGTTGCGATAGTGTTTGACGGGGTGGTCACGATACAATTGACAATTTACAATGAACAATTGACAGTTACGGGGGCTTAAAATTTCAAGCCTGTAGGGTACGCACCCCCGTGCGTACCGCCCGTCATAAACCCCCGTGCGTACCGTGGATACAATCCACAATTAACGCCAATACCCTACCCCAGATTTGAAGATTCCCATATCTCCCTCTCCGATTATGTTTTTGTATATATCGCTTCCTGTTCTTTCGGGATGGGTCATTTTGCCTAAGATGCGTCCGTCGGGTGAGGTCAGGCTCTCTGCGGCATAGATCGATCCGGCGGGATTGTACCGCAAATCCATGCAGGGTTTGCCATTGGGATCGGCGTATTGCGCGGCTATCTGTCCGTTGGCGGCAAGGATGTCGGCAACCTCTTGACCTGCAACAAACATACCCGCATTGTGAGCAAACGGCAGGGTGAATATATCTCCGACATTAGCGGCGGCCATCCAGGGCGATTTTACCGAGCAAACCCGTATGTCTGTCATCATGGAACTAAATCTGCCGATAGAATTTGCGGTAAGAGCGGGTGAGTTTTCATCTATTGCCGTGAATTTTCCGTATGGTATCAGCCCTGTTTGCATCAGGGCATGGAATCCGTCACAGATGCCCAGTATAAGTCCGTCTCGGTTTGCTATAAGCTCTTCTATACTGCGGGCTATCCTTTCCTGCCTCAAGAAAGCGGCGATCAGTCTGCCCGCTCCGTCAGGCTCGTATCCTCCCGAAAATCCGCCGGGTATTGCTATAATCTGAGAGTTTTTGACGGCGTCTGCCATTGCACAAACAGATTGCTCTATATCGCTTTTGGTTCTATTCTTGATCACCAGTGTTTCACAGATCGCACCCTGTCTGCCAAATTCCTTTGCCAACTGATATTCACCGTTAGCACCGGGGAAGACGGGAATCAACACCCGAGGTTTAGCCGTCTTAACGGCGGCGGCTGATCCGCTGCGTTTGGTGTAGTCCTGAATATCAGCAGATTCAGACGACCTTGCAAAAGACAGCTCCTCCCGGCAGGGGAAGACCGAGCTGAGAGTCTTTGTGTGCAGGTCATAAATCTCGTCAAGGCAGTATCGGCTGCCGTCTGTTCTTTCTATGACATAGTCATCTATAGTATGACCTATTATATATTGATCCATGCCGTGACCGCCGCCGTCAAGCTCGACAATAAAACTACCGTAGATGGGATTGAAAAGCTCTTCGCCGCCGACTGCCTTGCTGAACCTAAAGCCTACACGGTTGCCGAATGTCATTTTTGATAATGCCTCGGCCATGCCGCCCGGTGAACCGGACCATACCGATATAGCGGCTCCGCTCTCGATAAGGCTCTCAACCCTGCCGAAAACCTCTCTGATACTTCCAAAATTCGGATGTCCATCGATATATTCGGGGCAGATGTATGCCACACTGTTTCCCGGTTTCTTAAATTCGGGTGAAATAACCTTGCGGCTGTCTGCAATGGTAACGGCAAAGGAAACAAGGGTTGGAGGAACATCTATCTCCTCAAAACTCCCGCTCATAGAGTCCTTGCCGCCGATCGCCGCCGCTTTCAGCTCTATCTGAGATTCAAGAGCGCCCAGCAATGCCGAGAAGGGTTTACCCCATCGTGCAGGATCGTTCCCCAACCGCTCGAAATATTCCTGGAAGGATAGCCAGCATCTGCCGCTCTTCCCGCCTGCCGCCACAAGATTGGCAATAGACTGTATCACGGCAAGTTCTGCTCCGAGATAGGGATTGGCACTGCTCACAGCGGGGTCGAATCCCCACGACATGAGGGCCGCCGTTGTTGTTTCGCCAGATTCTACGGGGATCTTGACCGCCATAGTCTGTGCGGGGGTCGATTGCGTCCTGCCGCCGTATGGAGCGAGAACCGTTGCCGATCCTGCGCTGAAATCAAACATCTCAGCTATGCCCTTTTGCGAAGATAGACCCAGCGAAGACAGGTGTTCTTTCCAGCCGTCCTGCGTGTCGGGGGTTTTGTTTATCGGCGGCAACGGCAGTCTGTCTACCGATATGTCGGTGAATTTCACAGCGCCGTTTGAATTTAAAAACTCTCTTGAGATATTAAGAACTGTTTTGCCCTTGCTTGTCATAACAAGACGGGGGGATTCTGTCACAACCGCCACGGGGGTACAGTTTAGATTCTCCGCATCCGCAAGGGTGACAAATCTGTCTGCATCCTCTGCCGACACAACCACCGCCATGCGTTCCTGCGATTCGCTTATGGCTATCTCGGTAGCGTTCATCCCGCCGTATTTGAGCGGAACCTTGTCGAGATTTATATCAAGACCGTCGGCAAGCTCTCCGATAGCTACCGAAACTCCTCCCGCTCCGAAATCGTTGCATCTTTTTATCATGCGGGATACTATGGGATTCCTGAACAGCCGCTGTATCTTGAGCTGCCCGGGAGGATTGCCCTTTTGCACCTCGGCTCCTCCTGCCGCAAGGGAATCGGTATTGTGCGATTTAGACGACCCTGTGGCTCCTCCGCATCCGTCCCGTCCCGTTGCCTCACCAAGAAGGAGTACGACATCCCCCGGCGCAGGTTTGGATCGGCGGACATTCTCAGCCTTTGCCGCTCCTAAAAGAGCTCCCAGTTCCATTCGTTTAGCGGTGTATCCGCTGTGATATATCTCTGTGGCGCTTGCTGAGGCAAGCCCGCTCTGGTTGCCGTAAGAGCTGTTTCCGACTGCCGCCGTCCTTGTGATATAGTATTGCGGGAGCTTGCCCGGCATGGTATCGTCAAAGGCGGTAAGAGGATCGCTCGAACCTGTGATTCTCATAGCGGCAAAGACATAGGACCTGCCCGAAAGCGGATCGCGGATAGCCCCGCCGACACAGGTTGACGCCCCTCCGAAAGGCTCTATCTCGGTAGGATGGTTGTGGGTTTCGTTTTTGAACATTAGCAGCCAGTCCTCAAGCCGTCCGTCAATCTCAGCCTTGATTTTCACACTGCAGGCGTTTATCTCCTCAGAGCTGTCGAGTGTGTCGAGAAGTCCGTCCTGCGACATCTTCTTTGCGGCTATGGTGGCAATGTCCATCATTGTAACCGGTTTGGTTATTCCCATCCTTTTGCGTATGTCCATGTATTTCTCAAAACTCGCCCTTACATCCTCGTCTTTTATATCGGCGTTCTTTATGTTGGTAAAGAACGTTGTGTGTCTGCAATGGTCTGACCAGTATGTGTCGATCATTCTTATCTCGGTAATGGTGGGTTCACGCTTTTCGGTGTTCTTAAAATAATCCTGACAGAAAGCAATGTCCGCTTTGTCCATGGCAAGCCCTAATTTGCCTGTAAATCGGTCAAGCCCGTCACCGTCTAAATCGCAAAATCCCGTTAGTATCTCGGTTTCTTCGGGTTCGGCATAAACCTGCTCTAATGTTTGCGGCATTGTAAGTCCCGGATCGTAACACTCAACGGGGTTTATGTAGTAATTTTTTATGATCTCAAACTCTTTGTCGGTTATATCACCCTCTATAACATATATACGCGCGAATTTCACTTTGGGACGGTTGCCCGCAGTTATAACCTGTAACATCTGAGCCCGTGAATCGGCATTCTGGTCAAACTGTCCCGGCAGCAATGCCGCCGCAAAGACACGGGCAGACTGCGGGGCGGAAAAGTCGTCATAGCTCATGTCTGTTGCAGGCTGTGCAAAAACAGCGTCACGAGCGGCAGTAAACTCCTCCTTTGTTACACCCTCTGTGTCATAACGATGGATGACACGGACACTCTGCACCCCTGTTATTCCTAAAAATCCCCGTATATCGCTTAGCATTGATGCAGATTCGACTGCATACTCCGTCTTTTTTTCGGTATAAATTCTATAAACCGACATGATATTTTTACCTCCAGCAAATTTATTTTGGATCAATATTATACAATAGTTCCCTTGGTTGATGGAATCCTGTCACCGCTGACGGTGAGAGCTTTTTTGAGCGTAACGGCCGCCGCCTTAAAGATCGCCTCTATTATATGATGGGTGTTGTCACCATACATCAGCTTGATATGCAGAGCTATAGGAAAGTTGCCGATAAATGCCGAAAAGAACTCCTTGACAAGCTCGGTATCAAGGTCGCCCGCTTTGGCGGACGGCATGGGTGCGTTAAAGCAGAGGGAGGATCGGCCGCAAATGTCGGTCGCCGCCATCACAAGGGTCTCGTCCATAGGCAGCATAACGCTTGCATATCGCTCTATTCCCCGTCCGTCTCCTGCCGCCTCGGCAAACGCCTTTCCCAGCACTATGCCAATATCCTCAGCCGAATGATGACCGTCGATATGTATGTCGCCTTTGCATTTTAGCTCGAGATCTATGCCGCTGTGCCGTGCGAACAGCTCTAACATATGATCGAGAAAGCCTACCCCGGTTTCTATGCTATAGTTACCGCCGCCGTCGATATTCAGAACGGCCGATATATCGGTCTCCTTTGTTTTGCGTGTGATTTTAGATTGTCTCAATCTCTGCAACCCCTTTTTATAATATTTATCGTCTCTTCAAAAAAACGCTCCATCTGCTCATCTGTGCCGACAGTTACCCTTATATAATCAGCGATTCTGTCTTGGTTAAATTGGCGAACCAATATTCCCTTTTCTTTTAAGGCGAGATAGAGCCGCTCCCCGCCAATATCGGGATGGCGGGCAAAGATAAAGTTCGCCTTAGAATCTGTGCAGTAAAACCCCGCTCTGCGTAATTCTTCTATAGTATTGTCCCGTGTCCGCATTATGCTATTGCAACATCTGCGGGTGTAATCGCCGTCTAAAACGGCGGCTCGTCCTGCAAGCTGAGCAACGACATTGACGTTATAGGGATTGGTAGAATCCTTGACCTTGACCAGAGATTCTATCAGGCTCTTTTCGGCAATGGCAAACCCCAGCCGCAACCCCGCCAAAGAACGTGATTTAGAAAAGGTCTGCACAACCATGATGTTGTCATACTTTTTGGTTAATACTATTGCAGACTGTCCTCCAAAGTCGATATAAGCCTCATCGACTATAACAAGACTGTCCCTATTGGAACGGACAAGTCTTTCTATCTCGGACAGACCGACATACAATCCCGTAGGAGCATTTGGATTGGCGATTATTATCATGCCTTTTGACTGCATATAGTCATCGGTATCCAGCAAAAACTCCTCCCGCAGAGGAACTATGACCGAATCTGTGTTATACAGCTGTGAATAGACCTTGTAGAATCCATAGGTAATATCGGCAAAACAGACCCCGCCCTTGCCGAACGCTCTAAAGCAGAACGCCAATGTTTCATCAGAGCCGTTTGACACAAATATATTCTCAAACCCGACATCCGCAGTATCGGCGATTGCCTGCCGCAACTCTGTAGCCTGTGTGTCCTGATACAATCGGTACTCACAGTTGTGTATCACGTCCAACACGGCGGGAGAGGGCGGGAATGGCGACTCGTTTGTGTTGAGCTTGATATACCGCCCGTCCTGAGGCTGTTCCCCTGGAACATAGGGTTGTATGCTGTTTATATCATCTGCCGTAAATCTATTCACGCTAAGTTTTCCTCCGAAAGATAGTTTGTTGTCAATTTTTCAAACAGCCTATAGGGACTACCCATACTCCGTTCTCCATTTGAAAAGCCGATTGGGTTGCGGTCAAGACCATAAGAAAAGACGGCTCATTCATTTTATCGGTGTCAACATTGTTTTTAAAGGCTATTAGATTTTCAGAAGCCGAAACAACATCACCGCTGCCCATCTTTATCTCTATTGCACCCCAACTGCCATCCGGCACTTGAATAATCGCATCCACTTCAGCGCCCTTTGCATCTCTGTAGTGATATACATTGCCGCCTAAGCTGTCGGCATAAACACGCAGATCTCTAATGCACAATGCCTCAAACAAAAGCCCGAATGTGCAGAAATCTTTAAACAGTTTCTTAGATGTAGCGTTCAAAGCGGCTGTTGCTATTGAGGGGTCTGAGAAATGACGCTTAGCCGCACGGCGAATTGCGGTCTTTGAACGAAGATTCGGGCTCCATGCAGGTAAATCATCAATTACAAAGAGCATTTTCAGCGCATTGATGTACTGATCTATCGTAACCTGTGATAGCGATTGATCATTAGTTCTCAGGTCATTCAGAATAGTTGTAGTTCCTGCCTCTGTCGAAATATTTCTGGAAAGCGAACGCATCAGACTGCGAACTCTGTCGGGGTTTTTCTCAATGTTATCCACCTTTGATATATCCTCATTCACAACAGCCTCATAATAATCAGAGGATTTTTTAAGAGCAAGCTCTTCGCTCTTGTCATTAACGGCCGCAGGCCAACCTCCTCGGGTCAAAATAAAAGCGATCTGCTCGAGTGTTACCTTTGATTGTCCGGACATATCGGTTTTGCCCTCAAACAAATCCGACAAAGAAATTTCACCTGAGGATTCGCCGCTTTCATACAGCGACATTGTTCGCATTTTCATTCTTGATATACGTCCCGTTCCGGAGTGCATATCATCCGTCCGTACCGGAACAACCGAACCTGTCAGTATAAACTGCCCCGTCTTTTGCCGCTTATCCACCGCAAAACGAACAGCATTCCACAAAACAGGCGCAACCTGCCACTCGTCAAGCAGTCTCGGAGTATCTCCCTCAAGCAAGAGGGAGGGTTTTGTTTTAGCTTTAAGCATATTTTCTTCAGCAGAATCGGGGTCTTGCATATAGAGGACGCTTTTTGAAACATACTCTGCGGTGCTGGTTTTGCCGCACCATTTTGGTCCTTCTATCAAAACGGCTCCCATTGCTTGCAGTGCAATTTCTAATTTTGCATCAGCGATCCTCGGTAAATATTTGTTAATCAATTTCAATCACCAAGTATAGTATACCCAATACTTTTGAAATTGTCAAGCGTCAACTTTTGAAATTATCACGATTTTACTTTTGTAATTATCACGTTTTTACTTTTGGAATTGTTACGATTTTGCTTTTGAAATTATTATTTACACTCCCGTAAAGCAGGCGGTGCAGAATGGCATAGAGCATTGTCCGCAGGCGGAGGTTAGTCCGTTTAAGCTGATAAATCCAAGACTGTTGGCTCCGATTTCTCGGTGAATATCATCCATGCTCATCTTGTTTGCTATAAGTGTTTTTTCATCGTTTATATCTGTTCCGTATCGGCAGATATGCTTAAATGGCGGTGAGGACGACATCATGTGTACCTCTTTTGCTCCTGCTTTCCGCAGACTCGCTATAACCGATTTACAGGTTGTCCCTCTCACTATCGAATCATCTATAAGTATGATTCTCTTTCCCCTGACGGTTACTTCCAACGGATTCAGCTTGAGACTTACAACTCTATCACGCTGAGATTGTGTGGGATTGATAAAACTTCTTCCCAAATATCGGTTTAACACAAATCCCGATACCAGCGGTATACCGCTGCAGGCGCTGTAGCCTTGGGCGGCCTCAAGACCTGAATCGGGAACTCCGCAGACAGCATCGGCTTCGATCGGATGCTCTTTTGCTAATATAGCTCCCATGTTGTATCTTGCATCATGGACCGAAAGACCCTCTATAACCGAATCGGGTCTTGCAAAGTATACATACTCAAAGATACAGATACCCCTGTCGTCTCTTTTTTGCTTGTTATCCAGCTCACAGCAGATCATCTTACCGTTGTCTATAACAATGACCTCACCCGGTTTTATATCTCTCATAAACTTAAATCCGCAGGCATCGAGAGCGCAGCTCTCGGAAGCAACGGCATATCCGATCTTACTCTCCCCGATGCAGAGCGGACGGAATCCGTTTGGATCCCTTACCGCTATCAATTTATTCTTACCCGTGGCTATCACAAGAGAGAATGCTCCCTGCAGCATATTTGCCGCCTCGATAACCCCTGCTACCGTATCCGTAACCCCCGATGCCGTGTTTGGTTGGTTTTGTATACAAAATGCTATTAGCGCTGAGATAACCTCACTGTCGCAGGTAGAATCAAAGACCAAGCCGTGTGATCGGAGATCCTGTCTAAGCTCATCTGCGTTGGTGATATTACCGTTGTGCGATGTTGCTATTCTTCCTTTAAGATACCCCTTGACAAAGGGGCCTGTGTTATCCTTGCCTATGCCCTTGTTTGTTGAATAGCGTGTGTGTCCTATGGCTACATTACCCTCAGGCAAACGGGAAAGCTCGTCGTTTGAAAAGATATTGCGGACGCTCCCTGTGTCTTTGTGACAGGGTATAT
>WRME01000084.1 GCA_009777275.1 Oscillospiraceae bacterium | reverse complement strand
GTTAGCATGACGGAGAGGGCCTCCACAAAAAATAACCACGAAAAAATATATTTTCAAAAATTGTGTTGACATATGATTATACCAGTGCTATAATATAAACAGATGGAAGGAGTGCGACTAACACTCCCGCCGCTCTGCCGTGCATCACAAACGGTGTCTCGGCTAACTCAAATCAAAAATAAATTTAAGAAATAAGCTACCTTGTCTTGAAATGTTGGGGCGGCTTATTTCTTATTTTGCCGATATGTACAAAACGCTATTATTACTAATGCGCCTGTTAAAAGCAGATAAATCGCTTCAAACAAAGACATATGCCTCACCTCCTCTCGGAGGGTTAGCCGAAAATAAGACACCGCCTGCAATCCCGCAAGGGATTGTTGTAATGCACTATGCTAAGTATAGTATATTATGAGAAAATTGTCAATTGTTATTTTACGCCCTCTCCGTCACGCCACGGCGTGACACCTCTCCCAAAGGGAGAGGCAAGGACACCCACAGAATTTGTATAGGACACTCTTGGCTCTCCCTTTAGGAGAGCTGTCGGCGGCAACGCCGACTGAGAGGGCGACATTCTGCATTCTGCATTGTTCATTGTCAATTGTCCGTCACTCCATCGCTGTTACTTCTACATCGGAGTAGCAGTCCATGCCCGTTCCTGCGGGGACGAGTTTTCCTATGATTACGTTTTCTTTAAGACCGAGCAGGGGATCTACCTTGCCTTTTATGGCGGCATCGGTCAAGACCCGTGTCGTTTCCTGGAATGATGCGGCCGACAAGAAACTCTCGGTAGCAAGAGAGGCTTTGGTGATACCGAGCAGTACCGATGATGTTTCGGGCAGACGCAGTTCTATACCCTCTTCCTTCATCCGCTCCTGAAGTCTTTCGTTTTCTTTGGCTACCTCGACCCGCTCCACAAGAGAGCCGGGCAGCAGGAGAGAATCTCCCTCGTCTACAACCCTGACCTTTCTCATCATTTGGCGGACGATAACCTCTATATGCTTGTCGTTGATGTCAACACCCTGCATACGGTAGACCTTCTGTACCTCTGCGATAAGGTAGTTCTGTACCTCCTGTTCACCCTTGACGGCAAGAACGTCATGCGGGTTGACCGATCCCTCTGTCAGGGCATCGCCTGCCGCAATGGTGTCTCCCTCACGGACCTTTATCCTGAATCCGTATGGGATAGCGTATGATTTTTCATCACCCGTATCGCCGGTCACGAATATATGTCTTGTATGCTTGATCTCGCCGATTCTTACAACTCCGGCGATCTCTGTTATTATAGCGGACGACTTTGGTCTGCGGCCCTCGAACAGCTCCTCTACCCTGGGCAGACCCTGGGTTATATCCTCAGCCGATGCTATACCGCCTGTCTGGAAGGTACGCATGGTGAGCTGGGTTCCCGGTTCGCCGATAGACTGCGCCGCTATGATTCCGACGGCCTCTCCGACAGAAACGTGTTTGCCGTTAGCAAGGTTGGCTCCATAGCATTTGGCGCATACGCCTTGTGACGCTCTGCATCCCAGTACCGAGCGTATCTTTATCTTTTGGGTACCGGAATCTATTATTATATTCGCTTCGGTATCTCTGAGTACGGTGTTTTTCGAGATAATAACATCACCGTTGCTATCGGTAAAGTCGTCGATAAGATAGCGTCCGATCAATCTCTCGATCAGCGGCTCGATAAGCTCGTTACCCTCTTTGATTTCGTATACCTCTATGCCCTCTGTCGTGCCGCAGTCGTCCATTCTTATGATGACCTCCTGAGAAACATCGACAAGACGGCGGGTGAGATACCCTGAGTCGGCCGTTCTGAGCGCTGTATCGGCAAGACCCTTTCGTCCGCCTCTGGATGATATAAAGTATTCAAGAACATTGAGACCCTCACGGAAGTTAGCCTTGATGGGAATCTCTATGGTTATACCCGATGTGTTGGCTATAAGCCCCCTCATTCCGGCAAGCTGTTTGATCTGATTCTGGCTTCCTCTCGCACCCGAATCTACCATCATGGTGATGGGGTTGTAGGGGTCAAGGTTTTCGGCAAGCGCCTGAGAAACCTGAGCCGTGGTCTTTTCCCATGTCCTTACAACAAGCTCATAACGCTCGTCATTGGATATAAGCCCCCGATTAAACTGACGGGTTATGTTGTCGATATTCTTCTCGGCCTCTCCAAGCAGTTCCGCCTTTTGCGATGGTATAACGGCGTCCTTAACGGCGATGGTTATGGCGCTTTTGGTAGAATACTTGAACCCGAGAGACTTTATTTTATCAAGAACTTCGGCTGTGCGGGCGGTACCGTGTACCTTTATACAGCGGTCAACAATATCGCCGAGCTGTGATTTGCCTACCTTAAAATTGATCTCAAGGAAACAGGCGTTGTCGGGATTTGAGCGGTCTATAAAGCCTAAATCCTGCGGCAGCGGCTCATTAAAGATTATCTTGCCTACGGTCGTTTCGATTATTTTTGTAATGCTGTCGTCCCCGATTTTTTTAACCGTTCTCACCTTGATGGAGGCGTGCATCCCTACATCGCCGCAGCTGTATGCCATGACGGCCTCGTTGAAATCACGGAAGACCTTGCCTTCGCCCTTTTCGCCCTTTTTCTCAAGGGTGAGATAGTATGCGCCCAGTACCATATCCTGAGTAGGAACGGCGACAGGCCGTCCGTCTGAGGGTTTGAGCAGATTGTTGGAGGCAAGCATAAGGAAACGTGCCTCCGCCTGAGCCTCTGCCGAAAGCGGCACATGGACAGCCATCTGGTCACCGTCAAAGTCGGCGTTATAGGCTCCGCAGACCAGAGGATGCAGTTTTAATGCTCGTCCTTCAACCAGCACCGGTTCAAATGCCTGTATGCCAAGCCTGTGCAATGTCGGAGCGCGGTTGAGCAGTACGGTATGACCCTTGATAACCGCCTCCAGAGCATCCCATATCTCGTTCTTGGCCCGTTCAACCATCTTGCGGGCCGATTTTATATTATTAGATATTCCAAGCTCGACCAAGCGCTTCATAACAAAGGGCTTGAACAGCTCGAGCGCCATTTCTTTAGGCAGTCCGCACTGGTACATACGCAGTTCCGGCCCGACGACGATAACCGAACGTCCCGAATAATCCACACGTTTACCGAGCAGATTTTGCCTGAAACGCCCCTGCTTGCCCTTGAGCATATCGGACAGCGATTTTAGCGGACGGTTGTTGGGCCCTGTTACGGGACGTCCCCGTCTGCCGTTGTCTATAAGAGCATCGACCGATTCCTGCAACATTCGTTTTTCGTTGCGGATAATTATATCGGGCGCCTGCAATTCTATAAGCCTCTTGAGGCGGTTGTTGCGGTTGATAACACGGCGGTATAGATCGTTAAGATCGCTTGTGGCAAACCTGCCGCCGTCCAACTGAACCATAGGCCGTATATCCGGAGGGATAACGGGAATAGTATCAAGTATCATCCATTCGGGCCTGTTTCCGGACAGCCTAAAGGCATCGACAACCTCAAGGCGCCGTATAAGTTTGATACGTTTTTGACCCGTGGCGTTGTCAAGCTCGCCCTTGAGCTGAACCGAGAGCTGGTCAAGCTCCATTGTCGCCAACAGTTCTTTTATGGTTTCGGCGCCCATGCCCGCTCTGAAATCGTCCTCGTATTTCTCACGCATATCGGCGTGTTCTTTCTCGGACAAGAGCTGCCCTTTTTCTAAAGTCGTATCCCCCGGCTCAACAACGATATATTTAGCAAAATAGAGAACCTCTTCAAGATTTTTGGGAGAGATATTGAGCAGCAGACCCATTCTTGACGGAATACCCTTAAAGTACCAAATATGTGACACGGGCGCGGCAAGCTCGATGTGTCCCATGCGTTCTCGGCGTACCTTTGCACGGGTTACCTCAACGCCGCATTTGTCGCAGATCTTACCCTTGTATCTCAGGCGTTTGTATTTGCCGCAATGGCACTCCCAGTCCTTTTGCGGGCCGAAAATCTTCTCGCAAAAGAGACCGTCTCGCTCCGGCTTTAGTGTGCGGTAGTTTATGGTTTCCGGTTTTTTTACCTCGCCCCTCGACCACTCTCTGATCTGATCGGCGCTGGTAAGCCCGATTTTAATAGAATCGAATACACTAAATGACAAAAGTATTCCCTCTTTCTTTAATCTATATTATTTACCTCGGGAAAAACACCCGCCGCTGCGATAATCACGGATGACCGGGGGCGGTCTGCTTATTCCTCATCGAGATCCTCTTCGTCCTCGTCTAACTCCTCGTCTTCGTCTTCATCGTCTTCGTCATCGAAAATGTCGTCGTCATCGTCATAATCAAAGTTGTCGGGGTCTATTTCTTCAACGGCGAATCCTGTCAGTTCGTCTTCCTGCAACTCGAGCAGCATATCGGTATCATCGGTAGGGGTAAGCCCGATATTTTCATCTTCATCGTCAAAGGATTGCTTGAGATCTATCTCGTTGTTAGCCCTGTCGAACACCTTGACATTAAGACCCAGCGATTGCAGTTCCTTAACAAGAACCTTGAACGCCTCAGGCGCTCCCGGGCGAGGAATGTTCTGCCCTTTTACGATAGATTCGTAACTCTTGACCCTGCCGACAACATCGTCCGACTTTACTGTGAGTATTTCCTGGAGCGTATACGCCGCTCCGTATGCCTCGAGTGCCCAAACCTCCATCTCTCCGAAACGCTGTCCGCCAAACTGCGCCTTACCGCCCAGCGGCTGCTGGGTTACCAGTGAATATGGCCCTGTAGAGCGGGCATGAATCTTGTCGTCAACGAGATGGTGCAGTTTGAGGAAGTACATATATCCGACCGTAACGGTATTGTCAAAGGGTTCTCCCGTCCGTCCGTCATAGAGGGTGGTCTTTCCATCGTCGCTCATACCTGCCTTGCGGAAACACTCCCATATGTCGCTCTCTTTAGCTCCGTCAAATACCGGAGACATAACCTTCCATCCGAGAGCCTTGGCGGCGTATCCCATGTGTACCTCTAAAACCTGACCGATATTCATACGAGAGGGAACTCCCAGCGGATTAAGAACTATATCGAGCGGAGTTCCGTCCGGCAGGAATGGCATATCCTCCTGCGGCAATATCCTTGACACAACGCCCTTGTTACCATGCCGTCCCGCCATCTTGTCTCCAACGCTGATCTTGCGTTTTTGCGCTATATAACAGCGGACTACCATATTAACCCCGGGGCTGAGTTCATCGCTGTTCTGCCGGGTAAACACCTTTACATCCACGATCGTACCGTATTCACCATGCGGTACCTTTAGAGAGGTGTCTCTGACCTCACGAGCCTTTTCTCCGAAAATGGCTCTTAGCAGACGTTCCTCAGCTGTGAGTTCTGTCTCGCCCTTGGGTGTTACCTTGCCTACAAGTATATCACCCGCCTGAACCTCTGCTCCTATTCTGATTATGCCCCTGTCGTCAAGGTCTTTTAGGGCATCTTCGCCCACGTTGGGGATTTCCCGTGTGATCTCTTCCGCTCCGAGTTTGGTATCCCGAGCCTCTATCTCATACTCCTCCATGTGTATAGAGGTAAAGACATCATCACGAACCAAGTTTTCATTAATGAGTATAGCATCCTCATAGTTGTATCCCTCCCAGGACATAAATCCGAGAAGAACATTCTTGCCGAGGCTTATCTCGCCGCCATCGGTAGCGGGGCCGTCTGCTATGACCTGACCCGCTGTTATGCGGTCGCCCTTGTTTATGATAGGACGCTGATTTATACAGGTGCTTTGGTTAGACCGCATAAACTTTGACAGCTTATAGGCATGATTGACATCATTGTCGTCCTTTATTATGATCTCGTTTGCGGTAACTCTGTGAGCCGTTCCGTCCTGTTTCGATACAATAACCACGCCCGAATCTACGGCGGTTTTGTACTCCATACCCGTTCCTACTATCGGAGATTCGGTCTTGAGCAGAGGAACTGCCTGTCTCTGCATATTCGCTCCCATCAATGCTCTGTTGGCATCGTCATTCTCAAGGAATGGTATATGCGCCGTTGCTACCGATACCACCATCTTGGGTGAAACATCCATATAGTCTACACGTTCCCGCTCTATCTGGGTGATTTCATCACGATAGCGTGAATTGACCCTGGGATTTATAAATGTCAAATCCTCTGTAAGCGGTTCGTTTGCCTGAGCTATAACAAAGTTATCCTCAAGGTCGGCCGTCATATAATGAACTTGGTCTAATACCCTGCCCGTCTCCTTGTCAACCTTGAGATAGGGCGCTTCGATAAATCCGTATTCGTTTATCTTTGCATATGTTGCAAGATAGGTTATAAGCCCGATATTGGGTCCTTCCGGAGTTTCTATAGGACACATTCTGCCGTAATGGCTGTAATGCACGTCCCTGACCTCAAACCCTGCTCTGTCTCTCGACAGACCGCCCGGCCCAAGCGCCGAAAGACGGCGTTTGTGGGTTAGTTCCGCCAAGGGATTGGGCTGATCCATAAACTGACTGAGCGGCGATGAGCCGAAAAACTCTTTTATAGCGGCGACAACGGGACGGATGTTTATGAGAGCCTGTGGTGTTATAACACTCATGTCCTGCGCCTGTAGGGTCATGCGTTCACGAATGACACGCTCCATGCGGGTAAAGCCGATACGGAACTGATTCTGGAGCAGTTCGCCAACGCTCCTGATGCGGCGGTTGCCGAGATGGTCTATGTCGTCTATATGACCTACACCGTGGGCAAGGTTGTTTATATAGTTTATAGAACCGAATATATCATCCTTTATTATATGCTTAGGTATAAGTGCGTCTATTCTTTCTGTTATGGTTTCTTTCAGCTCTTTTTTGCCGAGATTCTGCTCAAGAATATCCTTGAGCACCTCGATACGAACCTTTTCTTTTATTCCCAGCTCATCAGGGTCAAAGGGAACAAATTCGCCGAGATCAACCATGTTGTTGGTGATGATCTTGACCTCGTTCTCCTCGATGGTCAGCCAAACCTCACATGCTCCTGCACGTTCGATCTTGAGGGCCAAATGATGGTCGAGAAAGGTTCCCGCATCGGCGATAACCTCGCCTGTAACAGCGCTTGCTACCGGTCTTGACAGGGTGTGTCCCGTTATTCGTCCGGCAAGAGCTAACTTCTTATTATATTTATAACGCCCAACCCGTGACAGATCATACCTGCGTTCGTCAAAGAACAGATTGCGTATATGCGTAACGGCGCTGTCAACGGTAGGAGGCTCACCCGGACGGAGTTTGCGGTAGGTTTCAAGCAGGGCGTCCTCACCGTTTTTGGTGCCGTCTTTGTTGGTGAGTGTCTGAACAATCCTCTCGTCTTCCCCGAATATATCATATATCTCATGGTCGTATCCATAGCTGGTCGAGAAGACATCCTCAGCGCTCAGCGAATCTGTATCCTTGATTCTCAGCAATGCTCGGATAAAGGTGGTTATGGGAATCTTGCGGTTCTTGTCGATCCTTACATAGAATATATCGTTGGAATCGGTCTCGTATTCAAGCCAGGCGCCCCTGTTGGGGATAACGGTGGAAGAAAACTTCTTTTTACCCGTCTTGTCATACTCACTGTCGTAATATATACCCGGAGAACGAACAAGCTGAGAGACAACGACACGCTCGGCGCCGTTGATGATAAATGTGCCGCTCTCGGTCATAAGCGGGAAATCTCCCATGAATATCTCCTGCTCTTTGACCTCGCCTGTGTTGGTGTTGATAAGCCTTGTCTTCACACGAAGCGGCACGGCGTAGGTAACGTCGCGCTCTTTAGACTCGTCAACGGTATACTTGGGCTTGTCGTCAAGACTATAGTCGAGAAACTCAAGTATCAAACTTCCGGTATAGTCGGTTATCTGCGACATATCGCGAAATACTTCCTTCAACCCCTCCTTTAAAAACCATTGGTACGAGTTTTTTTGCACCTCAATCAAATTCGGCATTTCCAGCACTTCGTTGATTCTTGCGAAACTCATTCTTGTGTTGGGACCTAACTGCACGGGCTTGACATTGATCATATAGAATGGTCACTCCATTTCTTTTATGTAGGGGAACCGGATTGCGTGAAAAACAGATTATGCTGTTAAATTATCGAATATCTTGTACCCCGGGAGCAATGTCTGTAACTAAAAATGAGGTACAAATACCCATAATGATAGCAATAAATCATTATAGGCTAATAATTAAGGCTTGTCAACCTATTTATCAAACTTAACAAATTGTTTACAATTGAGAATTATTTTTAACCACGAAATACACTAAAATCACGAAAGGTTTATTAAGGACGGTATGCAATGTTTTTAAGGACGGTACGCACAGGGGTGCGTACCCTACCGCAATCCGCAATAATCACGGATGACCGAGGGCGGTCATCCCTACCGCCCTCTCCGTCATGCTAACGCATGACACCTCTCCCAAAGGGAGAGGCAAGAACACCCACAGAATTTGTATAGGACAATCTTGGCTCTCACTTTGGGAGAGCTG
>WRME01000083.1 GCA_009777275.1 Oscillospiraceae bacterium | reverse complement strand
TCCCCAGAGGGGAATGGGTCTTTCATACTATAATTTCCAATTCCCCTCTGGGGAGGGGTGGCAAACACTCGCAACAAAGTTGCGATAGTGTTTGACGGGGTGGTCTGCCTCAAAATGCCCTATCCGCCACGCCATGATGGACACGGTACGCACGGGGGTGCGTACCCTACAGAACCTATAATTTCAATCCCCAAGCCCTCTTTCGTAAAGAGGGTGCCGCCGCAGCGGCGGGTGTTTTTCCAATTCCCCATTGTTTCACGGTTGACAACTCCATTATAATATATTATACTTAACTCAGATACACAAGAAAGGAATGTTTATATGAACAGCACAAAGAAAATAATCCCATGTCTTGATATTATGAATGGGAAGGTTGTCAAGGGAGTAAATTTTGAGAAGATAAAGGAGGTGGCGGATCCCTGCGAATTGGCGCGCAAATACAACGCCGACGGCGCGGACGAACTTGTCTTTTACGACATTACCGCTTCTACAGAGGGCCGCAAGATATTCTCAGAGCTGCTCAGAAAGGTTGCCGACATAGTGACAATTCCTCTAACGGCAGGTGGAGGAATAGCGGGCATAGACGACTGCGAGTTGGCATTTGAATGCGGAGCCGACAAGGTTAGCATAAATTCGGGCGCTATCAAGAACCCTGCGTTTATAGAAGAGGCGGCGGCAAAATTCGGCAGTGAGCGGATTATGTTTGCTATGGATGTCAAGAGGGTTGGCGGCGGATTCTATGTATTCAAGGACGGCGGCAGAACAGACACGGGCATAGACGCTATCGAGTGGGCAAGACAGGCTCAGCAGCGGGGAGCGGGAGAGATGTGTGTCAACAGCATAGATACAGACGGGGTGAAGAACGGATTCGATCTTGAGCTGCTAACCAAGATAACAAAGGTTGTAACCATACCTATAATAGCATCGGGAGGAGCGGGAAGCATAGAGCATTTCACAGAGCTGTTCAAGATAGAGGGCATAACCTCCGGACTTGCGGCATCGATTTTCCACTACGGCGAGGTTAATATAGGGGATATAAAAGAGGCGCTGATAAAATAAAATTACGGAGATAAATCATGTTTGATATAAATAACCTAAAATTCGGGTCGGATGGTCTTATTCCTGCTATAGTCCAGGATTATAGCAGCAAGCAGGTTCTTATGACGGCCTATATGAACAGGGAGAGCCTTGATATTACATTGGCCGAGGGCAAGACCTGCTTTTGGTCGAGGTCGCGGCAAAAACTGTGGCGTAAGGGAGAGGAATCGGGCAATTTTCAGCATATACAGTCGGTACGGACAGACTGTGACTGCGACACGATTTTAATCGAGGTCAACAAGGACGGTCCCGCCTGTCACACGGGACGGGAGTCCTGCTTTTACGAGACTATATATGACCGTGATGGTAAGGATATGGCGGAGTTTACGGTGGGTGGGCTTTACAGCAAGCTCAAGGAACGCAAGGACAGTCCCGTGGAGGGGTCCTATACAAGCTATCTTTATAACAAGGGTCTTGATAAGATTCTCAAAAAGGTCGGCGAGGAATCTACCGAAATAATAATAGCCGCCAAGAGCGGCGACAGGGATGAGACTGTATACGAGATTGCCGATATGTGCTACCATGTGCTGGTGCTGATGGTAGAGGCGTGCATAACCCCCGATGATGTTAAAAAAGAGCTTGCATCCAGAAACATTGTCGAAGTAAAGGTAAAGCAGGAGAAGATGACATGACATTTCGATCCAATCTGCATACACATTCTACATTTTGCGACGGCAAGGCGGATATGGAGGATTTTGTAAAGACCGCCATAGATAAACGGTTTGTTTCGCTGGGCTTTTCGTCCCACGGCCCCCAGTCGTTTGACCCGCATTGCTGCCTAAAGAAAGAACGGACGCAGGAATACATAGAGAAGATAGACAGTCTCAAGCAAAAATATTCCGGCAGTATCGAGATATACGCAGGAATCGAGAAGGATTTTTACGGCAATGAGATCGATTTTCCGACAGACTATGTTATCGGAGCTGTCCACTATGTAGAGATAGAGGGAGGTTACTACTGCATAGACAGAGACCAACAGGAGCTTGATAACGCCGTGAAGGCCGCAGGTGGTATCGAGCAGGTGGTTGAGTTATATTACGACACGATTATACGGTGCGTAGAATCCAAACCCGACATACTTGCACATATAGACATGATAAAGATGTACGGCGGTCATTATTTTAGCGGGCAAGAAAAATGGTACAGACAGATGGTCTGTACCGCTATAAATTCTATGGAAGATGTAATCACAGAGGTTAATACAGGCGGTATATACAGGGGCTATATAAACTCGCTGTATCCGGACGACTTTATACTAAAACACATGGCAGAGCGGCAGATTCCGATAACATTAAGCTCAGATGCCCACCAAACCTCCGCTCTTGACGGATATTACGACAAGGCGTTGGAGATAATCAAAAACGCAGGATTTAGGTCTATAAAAATAATGCAAGGCGGAGGGTTTACAGATCAAGAGCTATAGTTTTTCCGCTCTCGCTTGACAGGAATGCGGCATCGATCACCCTCAGAACACGGATAACCTCATCGTGGCAGACAACCGGCCTTTGGTTATGGCACAGAGCCGCCACAAGGTTTGTGTAGAACTCGGTGCCGTTAGCTATAACATCGGGCAGAGGATTTTCAGAGAGGGTCAGCTTGTTGCGGGGAGCCATTGTTTTGGTCGGGCCAGCAGCTGTGTATACAATCTCCTGCTCAAAATATACATCGGTGCTTTTGGCGGTGATCACGCTGCCGCTGCAGGACCAGTCGTTTATGACCATAGCCCCCGATGTGCCTGAGATAAGCCAGCGGGGAGCAGGCTGAAAGTTCTTGGTTCCTATATCTATGAGGGCTGTTTTGCCGCTGTCAAACTTTATTATGAGTTTAAAGCAATCGTCTGCATCAGAGCCGTCAAACCTGTGCATATCGCAATAGATATGCGCTATTTTTTCGGGAACCAGCAGGAGCATCTGGTCTATCAAATGAACACCCCAGTCAAACAGCATACCGCCGCCGTTGCGTTTTTGGGTACGCCATCCCGGCGGAATACCGTTACAACCCCAGACCTTGGATTCTATGCTGAAAATCTCACCCAACGCTCCTGATGATACAACATTGCCCGCAATGAGAAAGTCCTTGTCGAATCGGCGGTTTTGATGCACGGTCAAAAACACACCCGCAGAATCGGCCGCCTGTTTTATACAGACAAACTCAGCCGCACTCATGGCGGCGGGCTTTTCGAGCATGACATTTTTGCCCGCGCTAATAGCATCCAGAGCGATAGGAGCGTGGACATCGTTGGGGGTAGATACCAGCACAATATCAATCTGCGGGTCTCCGAGAATCTCCTCCCTCGTTCGATATGTCCTCAGTCCGAGCTTTTCCGCCTCTTCAATCCTATCGGGATCAATGTCGAAAACTCCGCCCACCTCTATGCCGTCTACCCTCTTAATGAGATTGGTAGCATGATAGTGGCCTATTCCGCCAAACCCGATAATACCCAGCTTTATCATAATCCGCCTCCTAAAATTAATTGATTAGTCTTTCTTGCAAGATAGAGAGGAATGTTAATGAATCTATCATTTTTTTGATACCCAAGCATAGAGTATCTTATTGCCGTTTTGGGTTTGTATTTTTCTATATAACCCTTAAAACTGCCAGACGCAACCGTTTCTCCGCCCTTGACCTCTATCGGAATCACACCGCCGCCGTCCTGCACAATGAAATCTATTTCGCTTGCGGCCGATGGTGAGAAAAACTTAGGCTCAACATCGAATATATCACGAATCTGCTGTAAAACATAGTTCTCGGTGATAGCTCCTTTAAACTGATAATCCGATTTTAGCAGAATCATTTGGTTATTAACACCCGCCATATATTTTAGCAGTCCGACATCGAACATAAAGAGCTTAAAGTGATTCAGCTGTGCAAAAACATTGAGAGGATGTTCGGGCTTGCTGACATTATAGGTTCTTATAACCATACCCGCAGAAACCAGCCACTCGATCGCTTCTTCAAACTCTCTCGCTCTTGCCCCCTCTTTAATACAGTTGTAAACAAACCTTTTATTCTCTTTTGCAAGTTGGGTAACAATACTGCGAAAGACCATAAGAATACGCCCGCTGTTGATCTTTCCGTTATGCTTGGAAAAGTCGTTCTCATATATTTTTATTATCTCGTTTTGGATAGAGCCGATTTGAGCAGGGTCTCTTGTTTCTACCCATGCCGATACACATTCAGGCATACCGCCTATTATCAAATACTTTTTATAGTAATCTGTCATTTTTTCGTGAAACGCCGAGACATAGTCGTCCCCTGATTTTACAGAGGCATAATACTGTCCCATCCCCGCATCCTCCGCCGCTAAATATTCATCGAAAGTAAGCGGATATACATCGAGCAGATTGACCTTGCCCACAGGATAGGACATAGGCTTGGCAAGATAGGTTCCGAGCAGACTTCCCGCCGCCATAACATGATACTCGTTAGCGTTTTCGTTAAAATATTTCAGACTTCCCAACGCATTGGGACATTCTTGAATCTCGTCTAAAATAACAAGCGTTTTCTCAGGCAGGATTGACCTGCCCCGTATCAATCCCAATCGCTCAAGAATTTGTTTAGGTTCTTTGGTTTCGGCAAAAATGTTGGCGGCGTCTTTGTTCTGGTCAAAACTGATATAAACAAAATCGTCATATTCAGATTTTGCAAACTCTTTCATAAGCCATGTTTTTCCAACCTGTCTCGCCCCCTGAAGTATCAGCGGTTTTCTCCTGCTGCTGTTTTTCCAGTCTGCAAGCCAATCCAGCGCATTTCTCTTCAACAACAACACCCCCTGTATTCTTCATCATAACACGTTTTGAGAAAGAATACAAGGGGGATTTTTTATCTCGATGTTACTCTTCCGCCGGGGGAGATTGTTGCGCCGTTGATGGTGACGGTGCCGTCCGCTCCGATTTTTATGTAACCGTTTCCGCTTGAGCGGAGCATGATTTCGCCATGCGTGATCGACTGCGGCCGCATCTCGGTGCCGAGAATGGCAAAGGTATCACCTACCGGAACGGCGATGGCGTTTTCACCCGGCGGCGGATATGCGGTTATTCCATACGGGGTAAATCCGGATAGCATGGTATAGTTAGCGTTACCGGATACGCTGAAGTTAGCGCCCATAGCCGAGATGACCCTTGCTATATGGGCCTGATTGTTTATGTTGTCTCCAAAATATCTTTCGAGTGATATGATAATACACCTCCTGACTATAATTGATTTTGATCGTATAACTTCAGACGGGTGAAGGCGCCTCGGTTGTTTACGCTTATTTCGGTTTCGTATACATACAGCTCCATGCCGCCGTTCATGTTATCGGTAAGAACCGATCGGTCGCCCGGATATATATCATGCAGACCGGGCAGTTCTGCCGTAAAGCAGTATTGATCCTGATTGGTGTCGTATAGCTTTCCTATAGACGCCGTTCCTCTAAGCGCATTCCAGTTATAGGAGTTTTGAAAATAACGTCTTCTTGTAAAGCCGTATTTTGCCGATTCCGAGTTGTTTAGGTTGATGGTATAGTCAGAACTTGTGTCCTCAAGATCAGTGACATAAAAATCGGAGATCATATTATAACGGGAGTTTGCAAATCTCAGTGAGGTGTATTTTATCCCCGCACCTGTGTTTCTGATGATTTTAGGGGTATCGGTACCCTTGACAGGTGTGACGGTCAAAACCCGTGATGCCGTCAATGCGGGTTTGGCGTCATATGCCGACCTGCAAAAGTCTTTGATAACATCCCAGTGGCTCTTCCCCGTTCCGACGGCATAGAGCGGAACCGCCACAAGCCTCAGATCATGTCCCGATACGCCGTAATTCTGAGCATACTGCATGAACAGATTGTTGGGAGCCATGATTCCGTATTGGGCAGGCATTGCCTGGCTGTCAACCATGAGACTGCTTCTGCTCCTGCTTTCGGTGATAAGATTGATACCCGTCTCATCTCGTACAGAGGTTTGTCTGTCTATAATTCCGTCAAATATTATCCTGTCGGTAATAGCGCAGTATAGATAGTTTGCGGGTGATAAAAAGGTTTGGGGCGGGATAGAAAGCGTGAGAGAATCGCATGGGGTATAGAGGGTTGCCTTAAAATTCAGTGAAACAATCCTGTTACAATCTACCCGCTGACCCGTACCTAAGGTAAAATAACATTCGGGTGTAATCATAAATAATCCTTTCTGCAACTATTCATAGATGCTATGTTATATAACTGTCGGGGTTTACCTCTAAAAATTCAAAGGCATATTTTATCATGTTGGGTCCTGAACTTCCCGTCATTTTAAGAGAGGTAAACAGGCAGGTAATTGTGGAACCGTAGGGCAGGGTGACAAGCCCGTGTCCCGAGGCTCTGTATACAAAATACAGCTCAGAATACTGCTGCCATGCGTTGTCACCGTGGAAAGCGCCCTCACCTGTTATGATGCGGGGCCCGCTTCCGAAATCGTATACGATCTCTCCCATATAGGGGGACAGATTGCTGCGTATATTTCTCTTTGACGAGATGCTTATTGTCTTTGGATTTACCGGGAATGTATATGTCTTAAATCTCATGTTAGGCAGAGCCATAAAAATCAAACCTCCATAGTCATTGTGCGAAAGCGCCGTATCAGATCCATCTCGATCATATCCGAGGGGTTGTATTCGCTCGAATCGGAGATCTCTCGGATAGCGCTGTCGGCTGCAAATGTTTCGCCGGTGTTCGGCGGGTATCCGCCGAAATCTACTGTTATATCATTCATATTGTATCTCCTTGTATATTAATGTGCCGATGAAAAGCTTACAAACTCTGCCTTGTCGGTTATTCCGCCTGCGGCCTGTATCTTTTCATCAAGGCTTGTCCAATAACATTCGTGGAACGCTATGGTCTTCCCAAGTCTTGCTAAGGTAACGGTAAATGGCTGCATGGAATGAAAATCCTGATAGTCATGCAATCCTTCACTCCACATGACCCTCTCAAGGGTGATATAGTGTATGGGTCTTCCGGGCAAAACAGCAATCGGATCGGCCGAACCTATAGTATCTATGCGGGTAAGTTCTCTTACCGTGCGGCTGCGAAAGCTCTTGACTGCGGCAACCTTCTGTCCGTTGATCCAAAGGTTTATCTTGTTTATAGCGGGTAACGATACCAATGCCATCTTCAACCTCCTCCTGTCATAAGATATTTTATTCTCACCGTTACGGGCAAACTCCAGCAGCGCATATTGCGGTCATACTTTACTTCCTTGCAGCTAATAGAGTATGCTCCGAAATTCTGCATAAGCATATCGGCTATCACCGACGGCATATTTACGCAAAAATCGGCGCCGTGGGGCGATAGCGCCGTGATAACAGCCTCTGCATCGACCTCTGACCCGGTTGCTTCGCTGCCGTTTAGCCAGTATCCCTCAAGTCCGCCGAGAGTACCCCGTTCAATCTTGAGCCCGCATATACCTATGGTAATATAATCTTGAGATAATACATCTGGTTTCTTTTTGTTCTCGTAATCGGTGGTAACAATAGTGTTTGCAAATTCCGGTCTGCCGCCTATAGCCCCCGCAAGGCTTGATGCTATTTCCATAAACATACCGCTACACCTCCGTCCGCTTGATTATACCCCAGGTGTATTCGATACTGCTCGAGATAGCGATAGTATCAAATACATTTACAACATACGAAACTCCTCCCGCTGTGAGGGTATAGTCTTTGTGTACCTTAACTCCATCGATTTTTCTGCCTATGTAGGAGAAATAATCGTTTTTTGTAATGCCGAGTTTTGTCATCTCGCCATCCTTGGGAATACTATTCTGACCCAGCGGCATGATTACCCCTTTGGTCTCGATGGTTACATTGCCGCCGCTAATGACGGTATCCTTGCCGTAGTTTTCCATAAACGAACTCAGCGTGTGTTCAAGACCCATACTATATCACCTGCCTAAACAAAAATTCTCTGTCATATGTTAAAATATCAGAGGCCGCTATCAGCGATTCATCCCGTATCTTTTTCGCGCGTATGATAATGCCGTCGGTATCACTCTCGACCGAAAGAATCCCTGCCCTTACCTTGCCGCCTGCAGCGTTGGCATATTCGATCAGGCAATATCTGTAGAACGCCTCCGCCGCACAGACATAGTTAAGACGGGGAGCCGCTTCCTCCAAATCAACATCCTCCCGCACTCGGCTGAATATATCTTTTGAGGCTACATTGATAAGACCTACATAAGGCTCTGTCTGATTCGGTGTAAATTTACCCATAGAGCAAAATATGTTCATTATTCCGTTCATGTCCATTTTTTCATATCACTTCTTTCACTATATTTTTTTAACGCCCGGAAAGACCACCCCGTCAAACACTATCGCAACTTTGTTGCGAGTGTTTGCCACCCCTCCCCAGAGGGGAATTGGAAATTATAATACGCAAGCCCCATTCCCCTCTGGGGAGGGGGGCCGCCGCAGCGGCGGGGGG
>WRME01000082.1 GCA_009777275.1 Oscillospiraceae bacterium | reverse complement strand
ACTATAATTTCCAATTCCCCTCTGGGGAGGGGTGGCAAACACTCGCAACAAAGTTGCGATAGTGTTTGACGGGGTGGTCTGCTGCAATTGACAATTTACAATGAACAATGGACAGTTACGGGGGCTTGAAATTATAGAAATCCAACTCTATTTTTGCCAGCGAATCATATTTACAATAATTGTCAATTGTACATTGTCAACTGTTAATTGTAGTGGTAGGGGCGGCAATCTGCCGCCCGCAATAATCACGGATTGCCGTAGGGATGACCACGGTCATCCGCAGTTATTGCGGCGGGTGTTTTTTTCCTTTTCGTGTCTTTTGTGTATTTCGTGGTTAAAAGAGAACAAAAAATTTTAATATTTAATAAAAATAGAGGTTGACTTATTGTAGAAAATCATATAAAATGTATAATAAACGGGTTCGGTTAAAAAAGTGCGGTATCCGGCTCCTGATATTTGCACGGACCCACAAAACAAGTGAGCGGAAAGGCAATAGTGATTATGGTTAGCAATAGTATGAAAATTTTGAAAAACGTGGCGGACAATGTAGAAAAGGTAATTATCGGCAAAAGAGACGTAATAGAATTAATACTTATCTCGATTATTTGCAAAGGTCATGTACTTATAGAGGACGTTCCGGGCGTAGGAAAGACCGCCCTTGTTTCCGCCCTTGCCAAGAGTATAGCGGCGGATTTTAAGCGTGTACAGTTCACGCCGGACGTGTTACCGTCGGACATTACGGGGTTCTCTATGCTCAACCAAAAGAACCACGAGTTTGAGTATCGCTCCGGAGCGATCATGTGCAACATCCTTCTTGCAGACGAGATAAACCGTGCCTCACCTAAGACACAGTCGAGCCTGTTGGAGGCTATGGAAGAAAATCAGGTCACGGTTGACGGAGTAACCCACAAGATACCCCAGCCGTTTTTCGTGCTTGCAACCCAAAACCCGGTTGAGTATCTCGGAACCCATCCATTGCCGGAGGCGCAGATGGACCGCTTTCTTATGAAGGTAACCATCGGCTACCCCGATGCGGCTCAGGAGAGCGAGATTATCGGACGATACCGCAAGGAGAATCCGCTCAAGACCTTGACCGAAATGGCGCAGGTTGAGGATATTATAAAAATCCAGGATGAGGTAACCGATATATATGTGCATCCTGATATAACCGATTACATAGTAAAGATCATACGAGCATCGAGAGAGCATGAGATGGTTGTTCTGGGCGGAAGTCCCCGTGCCTCTATCTATCTCAACCGTGCGTCACAGGCGTTGGCGCTGGTTAGAGGGCGTGATTTTGTTACGCCGGACGATGTCAAGGCGTTACTCATCCCTGTGTTGGGTCACAGAATCTCTATGAAACATCAGGCCAAACACAAAGACATAACCTCAGCAGACGTTATAAGCGAAATTTTGAAAAGCACACCTGTGCCGGTGATGAAAAATGATCGTAAATAGAATTACATACGCAATATTTGTACTTGCGGCTTTGATGTTCGTATATTTTTACGGAGGGGATGTTCCCTACCTGCTATTGTGGGTCTCTTTGTCTATGCCTGTTATATCTCTTCTGCACCTGCTTATCTGCTTTGCCTGCATGAAGACCGATTATAACATAAAAGACCTGCATTGCTCCAAGTTTGATGAGGTAGAGCTGGGTCTTACCATAAAGAATCGGGGTTTGCTTTATATTCCGAGAATCGTCATAAAATATGATTACAACCCTGAGGTTTTTTCGGGAGGCAACACATATCTTATTACCTCTATAGCGCCATTTAGCACTGCACAGTGCGGTCTGCGGCTAAAGTGCCTGCTTTCGGGAAATTTTGTATGCAGTCTGACCAATGTTGATGTTATCGACTTTTTGGGCATATTCCGTCTGAGAAAGAAACGGAAGGCATCGGCTCATATAAACTCCAACCCCATGGTCTATGACTATGAGGATGTTTACATGAATACAGACGGTAACTTCAATGTCCGCAATTCGCTCAATCTTGAGTCTGATCTCCATTCGATGAGAGACATAAGACCCTATATACCCGGCGATAATTTCAGAGACATACACTGGAAAATATCGGCCAAAAAGGATGAGCTGTTTGTCAAGACAGCCGAGCAGATAGTAGAGATGTATAACCTGCTCGTGCTTGATCTCTATCCGTATGTCATAGAGGATGTATCATCAGAGGTTTTGCGGGACAGAATCATAGAATACGCCGTATCTCTCAGCGAGTTCTATCTTCGCAAGGGGGTATGTATGCGTATACTCTTTTTCGACGGCGACTATATGTGCGATTATGTCGTAATGAGCAGGGAAGACATAGACATCTTTGTTATCGGGCTGGTCAAGGCCGCATACGATGCTACCCAGGATGTTTCTATTATAATAAAAGAAATGTACTCCCAGCAGTCGGTAGCGCCTAACCTTGTTGTAATCTCACCCGAAATCAGCAAGGATCTCGCAGAATCCTTCGAGCTTGTCAGACAACGCAACAGCAATATCTATCATTACGATGTATCCTCCCCGGTTGACACAACCGCAAAAGAAGAGGATGAAAGCGGAACGGATGAAGTTGCGTGATAATGGAGAATTGGGGAAAAACACCCGCCGCTGCGGCGGCACCCTCTTTACGAAAGAGGGCAGGGGCTTGAATAATTAACAATGTACGATTAACAATGAACAATTATAATTTCAAGCCCTGTAGGGTACGCACCCCTGTGCGTACCGTCCTTTTGCGGCAACGCCGACTGAGAGGGCGAAAAATTGTCAATGGAAGTGATAAGTATGGCGTATGAAACAAAGGTAATTTTGGCGTTGTTAGCACAACAGATAGGCAGGTCTAAGAGTATTAAGGAAGCCTATAATATTGTAGTGAGTGTTGCAAACGTGGAAGGATTAGAACTTCCTGATTATGAAGAGTTTGTAGCGAAATGCGAAGCAGCGGAAAAATAACAATTGACATTCTTACCATAATAGATTATACTTGTATGTAGCGTATCACAGCAATCCTGATTGCGGGGATTGTGGCGGTGTCTTGTTTTCGGCTGACACTCCGAAAGGAGGGTTGGTAGTATGATGACTTTGTTTGAACTTATATATATCGTATTAACGAGCATATCGGTTGCTATACAGATAGTTACATACCGGAACAACAAGAAATAAGCCGCCCTAACTTCTAAGGAATGGCGGCTTATTTCTCTTTTTAAAAAACAGCAATAAGTTAGCCGAACGACACCGCTTGTGGTGCGTGGCAGAGAGGTCGGAGTGTTCGTCGCACTCCTTCCCTCTGCCCCTATTATAACATTGATATACGCATATGTCAACACCCATATTATAAAAATTTTTCGGGGGTGACCTTGGCTCTCCCTTTGGGAGAGCTGTCGGCGGCAACGCCGACTGAGAGGGCAAACCCCATGGATATTCCCTAAACAAATACAGAAAGGAATGATTGCTGTGAATAATACAGCGAGTGTTACGAATCAGGTTGTTAGTGAGGATGGTAAGGGTAACGGATGGTTTGAGAGGCTATGCGGTTGTTTTGTTATGACCGGATTCAGCGCTATGTTTACATATCTGCTGCTGTTGATTCTGTATATGCCTACAGACTTCTTCATTATATTAGGAACGGCGGCGGCAACCGCTGCGGTAATGACGATTGCCTCGGTCAACCGTGTGGTGGCAAAGGTGGCGTATATTGCCATGGGTGTCGGGGTTGTGGGATTCCTGTTCTATATGTTCACGGCACAATCCGTGCTTGTCAAGTGGTTTATCGATTATTTCAACGGATATGTTATCTATGATGCGGGTAAGGCGGTGACGGTAGTGCCTGTTCTTGCCGTGCTGATAACTGCTGCTGCCTACACCGTAGCCTGCGAACTCAAGATGTACCGCATATCTTCTATAGCGGGCCTAGTTGTGCTGATATTCGGAACTATGTATGGCGCCAACGTAGAGCTGTTCTTCATACTGCCGTTTGTAGCGCTTATCATAACCCTGTATATATCGGGTGTTCTAAATTCGCAGAACAGGATAAGAAGCTCTGTCGGTATCTCAAGAAACACAGAGTTTAAGAAAAAACCCGGAAACAGAGTGTTTGTATGGGCTCTTCCGTTTTTGATTGTCGTTATTGCTTTGGGGGCAGTTCTTCCTAAGAGCAACAAGCCTGTCACATGGAAATGGCTGGATGATATGTACTTTGAGATGTACAACACCCTCAGCGTTATACAAACCCCCAAGAACAACGTATTTAACAGAAGCTATCAGGTAGACGGCGGCGCTCTTGACGGACGCGCCTATATATCCAACATCCATGTCATGGATGTTTTGAGCGAGAGATCGCTCTATCTCAAGAGCACGACAAAGGACACATATACCGGAAACTCGTGGGTGAGTAATGTTGAAGAGGGAGCATTGTTCACCGATAATGCCGAGGATGTAAACGAACCCAGAATGGTTGACTATGAGCTTACATACGGACCAAACTTTCTCGAAAGAAGAGGATCTACTATAATAAGACGGTCATATATGCCCACAACGATGATTGTATCATTCAGGCGAATGAGGGCCGACTATCTTTTCGCGCCGCTATATTTCGACACCCTCAACATAAGCTCTGAGGATAATGTATCGGTTGGGGACAATAATATATTAGCGCTCAGCAACGGCTCTCTTCTGATGGAACAGAGAAGAGGCGGAGGATTCAACTACAACCTTACCAGCAGGGGATTTAACTTTAACGATGAGGACATACAGAATCTGCTCAGACACAGTTATGTGGGTCTGTACGAGAATGCCGAGGGAGGATTCGGGGATTTCAGGAACTTTAATTCGGAAGAAGAGTACGAAGAGGCAAGGGAATTTCTTGCAGAGAGATCCAACGATATATGGGCTAAGTATACCGATGTCCCCCAAAGGTCGCAGGAGAGGATACTCGATTTAGCTCTGGAAATATCCGAGGCGGCAGGAGCCGAGAACAATTACGACAGGGTTAAGGCTATAGAAATGTGGCTTTCTAACCAAATGCGGTATACCCTCACACCCCGCAAACGTCCCGCAGGCAGAGACTTTGTCGAGCATTTCTTGTTTGACGGCAGGGAGGGATACTGTACGGCATACGCATCTGCTATGGTAATGCTGGTGCGGTCTATGGGGATACCCGCACGGTACAGCGAGGGATACGCAATGCCCTCAAGACCGAATGACGACAATGTCTTCCAGGTCAAGAGCAATAACGCTCATGCCTGGCCGGAGGTCTATTTTGAGGGATTCGGATGGATTCCCTTTGAACCGACCTCAGAGTTTACCGAAAAATATTACAGCGCGATGAAGTTTATATATCAATTACCCGAGAAAGAGGAGGAAGATCCCGTTTCCGAAACATCGACTTCGCAGTCATGGGATGAAGATGAGTATGGGTATATAGATGAAGAAGAAGATCCGACTGTATGGGATCCGGAAGACGGAGACCCGCCGCCCTATGCGATGGAATCCAAAGGAGCAGACGATGCGCTGATATACACATCGTCCTCCACATGGAGCAGGATCGATTCACGCTCTGAAGCGAGCGGACCGGGACAGGGCAGATACACCGGAAGAATATCCGAACATTCTAACCTAATCACCGATGACGACTATGTGATACAAAAATCATCACGGACACGTCCGCCCCGTCCGGGTGAGACCACCGAGGTTGAAGAAGAGTGGATAGACGAAGAATGGTGCTATATCTGCGAGGATTTCATAGACGAATGTTTCCATAACAACTGGTGTGATATTTGCGACGACTTTGCAGATTTCTGCGAATGTAACGAATGGTGCGATATTTGCGACGACTATGCCAAATGGTGCGAATGTGACAACTGGTGCAGCATTTGTGACGATTGGGCGGATAATTGCGACTGTGACCCGGACGATAGAGAGGCCATTGCTCCCGGAGCGATAACCAGACCCTCCGCAAGCGGCGGTTCGGGCGGCGGACTCACCATGCTGGCCACATGGCCGGCAGTCCTGCTGAGTATCATAATGCTGCTGATCATACTGCTTGTATCCAAGATAATATACAATCTTCGGGCGGCAAACGGTATCGGCGAAAGGGCGCGCAATATGCCGATACGGGAGGGAGTTCTGCTGATATATCTCCATATGCTCAAGATGCTGAACCATTGCAAAATGGGCATACGGTTGGGCGAAACGACCGAGGAATATGCAAAGGCACTGGCCGATGGCAACGAGTTTTTTGAAAGGTCAAAATTCGCAGAGGTCTCAAGGATATTCGAGAACGCACGATACGGCGAAAAGGAATTGAATGCTCTGGAGATCGAAAAACTCATAGCCTCTCAGGATGAGCTGGATTCCTACCTGAGAGGAAAGATGGGTGCGATCAAATACTTTATGAAACGGGTAGTTTTTAACTGATGACCATGAATTTTAATCAGCTGCTGAGCCATATAAAGAACGAAGAGCCTAAAAATCTCTATCTCTTCTACGGGCCTGAGCTGTACCTGTTAAACGGCAGCGTTAGGCAGATAACCAAGACTGTGGTGCCGAAAGATTTTGAGCAGTTTAATCTTGTAAGATTTGACGGGCGCAAAACCACTCCCGAGGAGTGGGAGATGGCAGCGTCTGAGTATCCCTTTTGCTCCGACCGCAAATGCGTGGTGATAAACGGTTTTGACTATGCCGCTCTAAAGAGCGGAGGGCAGAAAACACTCTCCGCTTTTATCGAGAGGATCCCGGATTTTGCCATACTGCTGTTGGTTATGAACGATACCGAGGTGAATCTCAAGAAGGACGCCAAGCTCAGAGCCTTTGCCGAGAAGGTATCGGGTATAGGGATAGTCACAGAGTTTGCACATAAGACTGCGGCCGAGCTTGCACGGATGATGTCGGCCGAGGCCAAGAAACGAGGGGTTGTTCTCGATGTGAGAACTGCGGCTCTGCTTGTGGAAAAGGCGGGCATCGGGATAGGCAGACTGACAACCGAACTTGCAAAACTATGCGCATACAAGATGGGCGGCGAAATCACCGCTGAGGATATACAGCTACTTACCGATGATAAGATAGAATCTACTATATATGATCTTGCCAAGGCTGTCGTCAAGAAAGACGGCGGCAGGGCGATGCAGCTCATAGACGACCTCTATCGGGAGAGGGTTGAGCCTGTTGTTATAATAAGCGCGCTAACCTCCGCCGTTGTAGATGTGTACCGTGTCAAGATAGCACGCAGGGCGGGACTGTCGTGGCAGAATGCGGCAGGGGATTTCCCTTACAAGGGCAAGGATTTCAGGCTGAGAAATGCCTCCTATGACCTTGATAGATTTTCGGACAGCCGTATCAAAGACTGCATGAGGATTCTTTTTGAGGCCGACAGGATGCTCAAGCTCTCTAAAGCCGACAACCGCATAGTTATAGAACAGGCGGCGGCAAGGATGATCGCCGCATGAAACTAAGAGTAACAAAACCCGTTGTCGTTGAGGGCAGGTATGATAAAGCACGGCTGACCGCCGTTTTTGATGTGCAGGTTATCGTTACTGGAGGGTTCCGCATATATAGCGACCCCCAAAAACGCCTGATGATACAAAAATATGCCGCAGATAGCGGCATTGCGGTGCTTACCGATTCCGATGCGGCAGGGTTCAAACTGCGGCGGTATATACGCTCGATAGTTCGGGAGGGTGAGATAATAGACCTCTTCATCCCTCAGATTGCGGGCAAAGAACGCAGGAAATCCCAACCTTCACGAGAGGGATTGCTGGGCGTTGAGGGCATAGACGGCGACAGCTTGGTGCGTATCTTTACGCAGGCGGGGCTTGTCGGTGATTGCGGCCATGCAACACCCGCAAATCCCATCACCAAAGCCGACCTCTATGAGGCCGGTCTGTCAGGCCGACCCAACAGCCGCCAAAAGCGTATTCAATTGCTGGAGGAATTAGGACTGCCGAATTATCTGTCGGTGAATGAACTGGTGGAATATATGAACAATGCAGAAATAACAATGCAGAATTAAGAATTAACAATGCAGAATGAAGATGAACCATTGCAGAGAAAAACACCCGCCGATGCGGCGGCACCCTCTTTACGAAAGAGGGCAGGGGCTTGAAATTACAGTAGGGTACGCACCCCTGTGCGTACCGTGGATACAGAATTTGTGTAATGTAGAAACGAGAAGACACTTGACATTTGTAGAAATATAAGGTAAGATATTGTTAAGCAGACGCCTTGTATTAGGCGTGGAGCGGTGAGCCGGCGGTCTTCTTTCCCCGCAAGGGGGTGGTGCGATGGACATATTGGTAGAGTTGAGAAAATTCATTACAGCTTTAGCCTCGTTGATACGCGCATTAAAAAAGTAACCGCCCTCCTTTGACCGAAGCAGCGGCAGTTACTTTAACAATTGCTTTTTGATTTCGGAACGATGACCGTTTGGTGCCGCTCCAACTGCTTTTATTATATTACTTATTTAAATGATTGTCAAGAGAAATTTTTTTATATCCACGGATGACCGAGGGCGGTCATCCCTACTGGCCCCTACCCACACCGACACAGCGGGGCATTTCGCAGCAGACCACCCCGTCAAACACTATCGCAACTGTGTTGCGAGTGTTTGCCACCCCTCCCCAGAGGGGAATTGGAAATTATAGTATGCAAGCCCCTGCCCTCTT
>WRME01000081.1 GCA_009777275.1 Oscillospiraceae bacterium | reverse complement strand
CACGGATTTTCTGATTTTCTCCGTTCCGCTACGCTCCACTCCTAAAATCAGAAAATCCGATAGCGCTTAACATTACCATAAACTTCTTAAATCTAAAATAGACCAAATGTTTGACAACGGGAGAATTAAAAATATAAAATATTCTCGTATTTTCTTGACCTCTATTGTTTATTGTGCTATACTTAGGATAAGAAAACTATAATAGGTGAGGTATATTATGAATTTTATTAAGAATAAGTATACAGTTATCGCTGGTTGCGCCGCCTTGATTTTGGCGGTAACAGCGGTGTTTTTTGCTGTTAGAGGGAGCGAGCGTGTAACGGCCGATCTGCCCTTTTCGATAGAGATCTCGAGAAGGGTTGACGGGAGCGGATTCCTTTGCAGTCAGAATGTGACATTTAATCCCGTTGAGGTCAAAAATGACATGGGCTTAGAATTTGATGCCTATTTTGAGGGCGACATGGAATCTCTCAAGGCATCTACGGGCCATCTCGAATTGGGCGGCGGCAATAACTCTGTGAGCTGGTCTCCTGCCGCACTGCCCTTTGTAAACGGAGAGTGGACACGGATAACACTGCCCTTGTCCCAGGCGGAGGGCGACAGTCCCAAAACGATCGAATCTCTGAGCTTTCTTATAGACGGAATGCCGACTGATGATACGGCGGTCTTCAGGCTGACCAACTCCCGCATAGTTGATACGTCACTGCCTATGTCGGAGGATGCAGTTGGAGGAGCGGTGGCTCTCACAAGTGTTTCTGACCGATGGAAGCTGATCACCCCCAACGCCAAGTATCCTACCGATGATATGGTTGTAGCGGTAAGGGCAGACGATGATCCCCGTTTTGAGCAGTATCGCAATACAGACCTTGATATGTCGCAGTTTTTGCGTGAGCAGATCGACCTGCTCAGCAACAAGGTCACAAATTCGGGCAGGCTGAACGGACAGACGGCATATCCGGCACACTACTGGGATCCGAACAACAACGAACGCAGAAACTTTGACCCCGGCAGTAATTACACAGGCGACATGGTAGGCGGAACTCTATACATACCCGAGGGGATATACACCGTCAACGAGAAGATAATTCTGCCATACGGCGTTACCATTCGGGGAGACTGGAAAGCTCCTACCGATGATGACGGCCCTATGGAGGGGACAATCTTTAAGACAAACTTCGGCAAAGGCAGACAGCCCAACTATAACGAAAACAGCACCGATGCGCTCTTTATCATGCTGCCAAACTCTATGATACGCAACATAGCCTTTTGGTATCCCGAGCAGAACCCCCTAAACATAGAGCCGTATTTTACCACCATACATATGTTCAGGGGAAGCAACTGGGGCGCCGACTATACCCATATCAGAAATGTGACATTCGTTAATTCCTACCACGCTATAATGCAGGGACCGGGCGGAAACGGATGCCCCAATATACATAACATATACGGAACCCCCCTCAGCGGAGGATTGCTCATAGACGGCATCGGCGATGTGGGACGTTTCGACTTTCTGCATTTCTCCCCTGAGATTTGGGAGAACTCCGGTCTTCCGGGATCACCCTTAACGGCGGCGGCAAAGCAGTCGCTCCGTGACTTTCTCTGGAACAACGGTGTCGCTATAAATCTGCGGCGTATAGACTGGTCATACACCTGCTATGTCTATGTAAAAGGCTACAAGGTCGGGCTTGCTCTAACCCAGACGCCCGGACTGACCAACTCCCCCAACGGACAGTGCTATGATTTTGAGATAGTAGACTGCCGCACGGGAATACTTCTCGAACGAATGAGCGGCGGGCCGGGAGTTCTGCTTGCCAACTTTAAGATAGAAAACTGCTACATAGGAATCGAGAGTCTTACCAATGTTAATATAGGCAATCTGTCTCTCAGCTTTTCCAGCATAGATGCCATAGAATACGCCATCTATCATCCCGGGGGACACACGGTATCGCTGATGTCTACAACCATCAAAAGCGGTAAGATAGTATCGAGCGGCGGTCTAAACATGACCGACTGCAATCTTAACAACGATGCCCCGCAGATAATCCTAAACAGCGGAGGAGCGGGGATAAACCTGACCGGAAACAGGGTCAAGGGTCAGCGGGTAGCACCTGATATAGAAATACCGCTGGGTATGAATGTCTCTGTGGATCTAACCCCCGTTGTTGCGGGGTCGCCATCCTCCCGCAATCCTGAGGATACCGATATAAGAGAGCCGAACCACCTGAAACGAGAGGATGCTATGGTGCGGGATGCCAAACCAAGCAGAGCCGTTCTCTATGTCGGCGATTTCCCTCAGTACAGGAGTACCGATTGGGGAAATCCCAATCTGGACATAACCGATTCGTTGCAGGGACTGCTCAACACAGCCGCAAACCAAGGCGGCGGAGTGGTCTTTATCCCGCCGGGTCACTATAGGCTGAACGGAACCAAAAGCATAGTCATACCATCGGGCGTTGAGCTCAAAGGTGCAGTAGACTTAGGACGAAACCCCGTCCAGCTCGGAACTATATTCAACATATACGGCGGCAAAGATCTCGATATATCGTCACATAATCCTAACGGTACGCTCAAGGATTCCACAGACCCCATCAGCGGATACAGAAACAGATATACCGAGGAGGAGGTAGGACCTGCAAACTTTGTACTGCAGGCAAACAGCGGAATCAGGGGCGTTGTCTTTGCACATCCCGACAACTTTGATCAGAGATTTGTGGATATTGGCCCCTATATACCCTCTATGCCCGAGTTTGATGTATTTACGAGACAGCCGAGAAGCTCTGAGGTTGCCCGCAATCCGCAAAACATGGCGCCATATGACACACGTCTTGTCTTCCAGAGAAAGGTGCGAGATTTCCCCAGAAACAACAATCTGCCTGTAAGCGAGTATCCTCTTACTATATATAGAAGAATTGATAACAATAATAACAACAGCGAGCATTTTGTAGACGGAGATAATAACAGGATATGGACAACGCTCACAGAAGAACAGGCTGTTGCCAGAGCTAAGGAGTATTACGAATTTGACGGCACTCCCGATTTTCCGATATACCATGTCGTGCGGGAACGGGTAGGCAACACCGACACAGATCTTCTGAGAAAGAGGAGCGACACATACAGAACCAATCCGCTGATGGCTCCGCTGAACATGGTAGCGCCGGGTCAAGAATTTCCTAACGGAATCAAACTTGCTCTCGATACCATACGTCAGTACCCATATGCCATAGAGGGAGCGGGTGCGAATGTCTATGCAGTCAATATATCACTCCACAACGCCTACAACGGAATAGACTTTGCCAAAGCAAAATGCGACAACCACTATGTTGAGTATCTGTCGGGCATGGCCTACAACTCACTCATAAGAGTAGGCAGCGGCTCTAAGGGAGGGGCTATCAACAACTTCCAGATGAACTGCTCATCGGCCGCACATGGAGGACAGAGCAAAAACGGCTCATGGCCGCTGCGGTATGCTCCTTGGGAGAGCATCAACAGAGGATTTATACAAAACTCCGCCATTGACGAGTTTGCACATGAGAATCTCGTGGCGCTGAAGGTAGGTCATGTTGAGGATCAGATTTTGTATGACAACTTTAACTGGTCAGGCAGCGTGGGTCTGTTATTCGTGGAGGAAAACGGAAAATCGGCAAGCGGATGGAGCGTCGGCAATGCCTATGACTCGACCGTGCATCCCATGATATTCGACACATCGGTTGACATGGATTTTATCAACAACCAAATAGTTCCGCTAAGGGCAAAAACCCGAGCCCGTTACCCCGATTACAGAATGGAAAACGCATTTATAGAAATGACCGCAAACTTTGACCAGAACAAAGAACTGAGATTCTTCAACAACGCCTATTGGGGCAGCGGCGGCGAATCCTATATCAAGGTGGCAAACGGACACGCCAAGCTCTACAACAATCATTTTCAGGCATCTGCACAGATATACTATCTTGTTAATATTGTAGGAAACAACAGCACGGCGGACATATTCGGCGGGGTTATCAGAACAGATCTTACAGGAAACTCCGGCGGAATAGCCAGAGGAATCGCACCGCCGAATGTCGCAAACCTGAGAGACAGGGTTACCCTCAAGAGCTTTTATATAGGCACATATGAGGGAAGACCCAGCATCCCTGTGAGAATAGGCGATGTAAATTCGGGAAGCTATCAGCTGTTCCCGACCAGAGAGAACTTTGTCACCCCCTCTGCCGTATCAAAGAACAATCCCCGCAAATACTTAGGCGCTCTGATAAACAACATACACACACCCGCCGTCAGCAACGTCACCAACTCAAATGCCGCAAATGGACCCGGAACCAACGGAGTGTATATAGAAAAAGCGGCTCCGTCAAGCTTTGCCGCTGCAATCGGTCTGCGTTTGTATGATGTTATAACTCTGGTCAACGGCAGGTCATTCTCGAGCGTGAGGCAGTTTAACGAGATCATCGACAGTATTCCCGACGGTGAGAATGTCATCCTAAAGGTATGGCGGCAGACGGTCAATCAGTCGCCGGCCATATCAACTCCGGTAAGTCTTCCGCTCGTTACCGCCGTCAATCAGTATGTTATGCTCAGCTATACCAAAGGGCCGGACAACGAGCATTATGCAATGGCGAATCATATAATGACCGGCGGCAGTGAGTTATACTATGCTCCGACCGGAAACGGAAGAATCGCCGACTGTAACGACCGTGAGGGAGGCAGACAACGCACAACCAATGTTACCGGAACTACCGACTGGATGCACTATAAGCTATACTTCACCGAGATCCCGACCTCTATGACCATGAGATATTCGCTGTCGTCAGGCAGCCGAAATGTCACATTCAGGCTTGGCAGTCCCAACGGCCCCGTGCTCTTTACCGCCTCTAACTATCCGGGTACGGGCAGCTGGGATTACTACAGAACCGAGACCGTAAATATTACCCCGCAAAATCTGCCGCTGAATGAACTGATAGACGTCTATGTATCCTTTAGCTCTGATATTAGCCTTAACTGGTTTTCCTTTAACAGTGCGAGCAGTCCTGCACCCGACAGACTTCCTCTGCCGCCTGTATACGGCAGCGGTTACCCCGATTTAGGACAGCCGCCCGATCCTGATGAGCCTTTGGTATACTCGATAAACTTTAACCCCTCTGTCATCATATCCCCGAGCGGCGGGAATCTATCGGTCAGCATCAGCGGGGCAAATCTCGATGATACCGACCACAAGATCGAAACAAGGGTTATCCCAATCACAACAAGGAGCAATGCGGGCGTTTCTGTCGGCGGTCTTTCGGTAAATCCCAACGGAAACACGGCACTTTGCAATATAAACCTGCCCAACAACAACACGGGATCGGATGTGTATTATATCTTTATGGTCAAACATGGCGATGATATACTGGGTACCGCTGCTATAATAGTTCCGGCTGTTCCGTCGGATGCTGTTGTAAGGGCATATGTAAACGCCAACCCCGCCCTCAACCAAAACGCAGTCGGCGTTATAACCAACAACACCACAACCCTCGAGACCTTTAACGGGCAGCAGGTGTGGCGTCTTACCACACAGAATCACGGATTCGGAATAAGACTCGATCAGGATTTTGCAGGATACAACAGCAGAGAGTTTGTTGTGGAAATAGAATACTATATGCCCCATGTTCCCGACAGACCCGACACACGCCTGCGGTTTTTATACACTCAATTGGGCATATCCGGAACCTCCAACTACAATCTGCGGCGAACAGCACAGAACGACCCGAATACAACTACAGCCGTAGAGAATCAGTGGGCAAAATGGACGCTGAATCTTACCGATACCGAGATGAGACAGGGGAATGACGGAAATACAGACATAAGGATAATAAAACTTACGAGCGGGAATGGCACCGGCACCGATGATTTTGTCTATGTGCGTGCGGTAACGATAACGCCTAAGTGAGAAAAAACACCCGCCCAGTCGCCCTCTCCGTCACGCCAAGGGGCGTGACACCTCTCCCAAAGGGAGAGGCAAGGATACACTCACAGAGTTTGTATAGGACACCCTTGGCTCTCCCTTTGGGAGAGCTGTCGGCGGCAACGCCGACTGAGAGGGCGTTTTTGGGAAAAACACCCGCCCTTGCGAGGGCACCCTCTTTACGAAAGAGGGGAATGGGGCTTGCATACTATAATTTCCAATTCCCCTCTGGGGAGAGGTGGCAAACACTCGCAACAAAGTTGCGAGTGTGTTTGACGGGGTGGTCACGATACAATTGACAATGAACAATGAACAATGGACAGTTACGGGGGCTTAAAATTATAGGAATCTAACTCTATTTCTACCAGCAAAATTATTTTTACAATAATTGTCAATTGTACATTGTCAACTGTTAATTGCCGTCACCTTGGCTCTCCCTTTGGGAGAGCTGTCGGCGGCAACGCCGACTGAGAGGGCGTGTAGGGTACGCACCCCCGTGCGTACCGTGGTTATCATAGCGTGACGGAGAGGGCGATGGACAATGTGCGATTAATGATATACACAACAAGAAGAAGGAGTGAGCAATTACATGAACAACATAAAACAACGCTACACCAATGTTGCCGATACATACGGCAGGTTTGATGTAGCGATAACCAGCGGGACCAATGCCATAGCCTTTGGGGAGGATGGCAGACAGTATATAGACCTGACCAGCGGGATAGGTGTTAATTCGCTGGGATTTTGCAACAAAGACTGGGTAAAAGCGGTGTCTGATCAGGCAAAGGTGCTTAACCATGTCTCTAATCTCTATTACACCTCTCCATGTGCAGAGCTTGCGGAAAAACTCTGCCGTATAACAGACTGCGAAAAGGTCTTCTTTGCCAATTCGGGAGCCGAAGCCAACGAATGTGCCATAAAGGCGGCAAGAAAGTATTCTTTTGACAAATACGGACGAATCAGAAACAAGATAATCACCCTGGTCAATTCTTTCCATGGCAGAACGGTTACGACCCTTTCTGCGACAGGGCAGGATTCTATGCACAACTACTTTTTCCCATTCACAGAGGGGTTTGAGTATATACCGGCGGGCGATATAGAGGCTCTTAAAAAGAACATCGTCGGGGCTTGTGCTGTGATGATCGAACTTGTGCAGGGTGAGGGCGGAGTGCTGGAACTCGATATAAAGTATGTCCAAAAGATAATAGATCTCTGCCGTGAGAATGATATACTTATCATAGCAGACGAGGTTCAGACAGGTGTCGGCAGAACAGGGACATTCCTCTGTTCCGAGCAGTATTATCTCAAACCGGATATTGTCACCCTTGCCAAGGGTCTGGGCGGAGGACTTCCCATAGGAGCGGCCTTGTTCGGCCAAAAGACGGCCGCCGTTTTGGGTGCGGGTACCCATGGCTCGACATACGGAGGGAATCCTATAGCCTGTGCAGGAGCAAATTGCGTTGTAGACAAGGTGTCCGATCCTGCCTTTCTAAAGGATGTCGTGCTCAAAAGCTCTGCCGCCGTTAATGCAATCAAAGAGATTCCGCAGATAAAATCGGTATCGGGAATGGGTCTGATGCTGGGTCTTGAGCTTGACGGAATCGATGCCCTGACCGCCGCTAAAAAATGTGCCGAGGCGGGATTGCTTATACTAACCGCCAAAAATAAGCTGCGAATACTGCCGCCCCTCACCATCAGCCAAGGAGAGCTGATCAAGGGGTTAGAGATTCTAAAAGAGGTTTTATCATGCTTGTCACCCTCGAAGGAGTAACCAAGAGCTTTACAAAAGAGCCTCTGTTAGAGGACATAAATCTGCGTATAGAAGAAAACGACCGCATCGGGCTTGTCGGCTCCAACGGTACGGGAAAAACCACACTGCTCAACATCATCTGTGACAGGATCGGATGCGATGTTGGGCAGGTATATTACAAATCCAACCTAAAGATCGGGTTTTTGGAGCAGAACAACAACACCCCAAGCAACCGCACCATTATGGAAGAGCTGCGAGGGGTGTTTGCTGATGTTATAAGCATGGGGCAGAGACTGACAGAACTTGAGGGTGTGATGGCAGGCCACAAAGAACTTCAGGACAAAACCTATACAGATGCGGCTGATGAATACTCAAGAACGCAGGAGAGCTTTGAAAAAAGCGGCGGATACACATTCGAGATAGATATAAAGATCATACTGAGCGGGATGGGGTTTGCCGACAAAGACCCGGACATGAAGACATCACTGCTGAGCGGCGGCGAAAAGACCCGCCTTGAGCTTGCCAAACTGCTCCTGTCAAAACCGGAGCTTTTGGTGCTGGACGAGCCTACCAACCATCTTGACTTTCAGACACTCATGTGGCTCGAGGGTTATCTTGCCGACTACAAGGGAGCCATTCTGAGCGTATCGCATGACAGGTATTTTTTAGACAAAACATCACAGCGAACCTGGGAGATATATGACAGATCGGTAATAACCTACAGAGGGAATTACTCTAAGTATAAAATACTGCGGGAGGAGCGTCTGCAAAATCAACTCAAGCGATATGAATCTCAGCAGGAAGAGATCGCAAAGATGAGGGACTATATTGCCCGCAACATCACCCGAGCATCGACGGCGGGTAGCGCGAAAAGCAGGGTAAACGCTCTCGAACGGATGGAGATCATAGAAAAACCCAAAATGGCGGACAAGACCGCTAAACTAACCTTTACATTCGATAAAGACCCGGT
>WRME01000080.1 GCA_009777275.1 Oscillospiraceae bacterium | reverse complement strand
GGCTCTCCCTTTGGGAGAGCTGTCGGCGGCAACGCCGACTGAGAGGGCGTTTCGGGGAAAAACACCCGCCGCTGCGGCGGCACCCTCTTTACGAAAGAGGGCAGGGGATTGAAATTTACGGAGGTTGTTATGCACGGAAAATTATATATAGTATCTACACCCATTGGTAACATGGAGGACATTACGCATAGAGCTGAGCTTATACTCGAAAAGGCGGATATTATTGCGGCCGAGGATACACGGCGGGCGAAGAATCTGCTGGGTATGCTGGGTATAAAAAACAAGACTGTGTCCAATCACAAGTTTAACGAACGCAGTCAGTCGGAGTTTTTGATCTCCATGCTGCTGGAGGGCAAGGATGTAGCAATCGTTTCGGATGCGGGAACGCCCTGCATATCAGACCCGGGGTATATCATAGTAAGAGAAGCCTCTGCGGCAGGGATAGAGGTTGTCGGTGTTTGCGGGGCATCGGCCGTTACAACGGCTCTATCGGTATCGGGGTACAACATTACCTCCTTTGCTTTCTACGGATTCTTCCCCCGCGCCAACAAAGAGATCAGAGAGATTATGGATAGGATTAAAAACAGCGGAATATATGTGTCGGTGTTTTTTGAATCTCCTATGCGAATCGAGAACACACTTGCCGAATTTGCAGAGAGATTCCCCGATGGGGAGATATGCCTGTGCAACGACATATCAAAGCTGCATGAACGCATCTATCGGGGAAGACCGCAAGAGGTGCTGGAGGAGATACGCTCCAACCCTAATTCGCAAAAGGGTGAGTACACCATCGTTATACAAACAAAGCCCGAATCGGAAGAGCAAACCGACACAGAGCCGCAGTCTTTGGAGGCGGCGCTGATAGACTATGCCATAAAAAACGGCGTTTCAATAAAAAAAGCCGTCCAAGCATTGCATGAACAGCAGAAAATCCCCAAGAAGGAATTATATTCGGCAGCGGTAAATCTAAAGGAGAGCAGGGAGATGTTGTTTCCGTGATACGAAAATATAAATATATGCAAACGCATATTGCAAATATAACAAGAGTATGCTAAAATAACATTAGAGAGGTGATACCATGCCAAAACAATTTCTTCCGGTCAAGAGCGATGTGATATTCCGCTTGTTCTTTGCGGACGAACGCAATCAGGATTCTTTAGTCGGATTTCTCAAATCAGTGCTGAAACTGCCTGAGGATGATTACAACGAAATAGAGATTGCCGATCCTCATTTACTGCGTGAGTATGAGGGCGACAAACTGGCAATTATAGATGTAAAGCTCAAGACCAAAAGCCGCAAGATTGTTCATATTGAGATTCAGTTAAAGGTCACGCCGGAGTTGAAAAACCGTATTGTCCTCTATGAATCCAAGCTGATAACCGAGCAGATCGGCAGCGGCGATGATTATGAAATAATCAAGAAAGTCATCAGCATAATTATCACCGATGAGCCGCTTATTCCCGACAGCGATAGGTATCATCACCGATTTGTCTTTTATGACCCCGAAGCAGAGGTGGAGTTTTCTGACATCATGGAAATTCACACATTGGAGTTGGAGAAGTTGCCGCAAAACACAGACGGTACCGAGCTTTATGACTGGGCGAAATTTATCGCCGCAGAATCGGAGGAGGAGTTGGATATGGTCGAACAGAGAAACCCGCAAGTAGGAAAAGCGGTTATAAAATTCCGTGAGTTATCGGCAGACGAACGCATCCGTGATAGGTATGAACGCCAAGAAAAAGCACGGCGGGATCAGGCGGCGGAAAAAAGATGGGCAATAAAACAGCGAATGTTTGATGTTGCGAAAAACGCTTTGCAAAAAAACATATCTATAGCCGATATTATGGATCTTACCGGACTTGCTGAAAATGAAATCGAAGGATTATGTGTCTAAAACTCAACCCCTCTCAGAAATTATTTCCGAGAGGGGTTGTTGTTATCACTGATTCTATTGTGTTTTTTCTTCGATGTATTTTACAATATCGCCGACTGTTTTCAAACCTTCGATTTGGTCTTCAGGTACTTCGATTTCAAATTCTTCTTCGATCGACATTATCAGATCAACGACATCAAGAGAATCGGCTCCCAAATCATCGATTATAGTAGATTCAAGAGAAATCGCTTCATCCTTTGCATCAAGCTGGTCAATCAATATAACCTTAACTTTATCAAAAATCATAACATTGCCCTCCCTTGCGGAATTATTTTTTATCCATGTACATTGTATATGATAGGATAGAAATTGTCAATATGAAATTATTCGTCAAATTCTCCTATTTTTCTAAACTTTCCGTACCTGATTTCGAGCAAGTTGCCGACATTCTTCTTTAGATTCCTATGCAGAGCCTGTGAAATATATTCGGAGATATTCTCGATAGTCTCATCAACATTGGTATGCGCTCCTCCGGCCGATTCCTTTATGATATGGTCGCACACCGAAAATCCCTGCAAATCCTGAGCGGTGATGCTCATTATATTGGCGGCTTCCTTTTCCCGCTCTCCGTCCCGCCAAAGTATGCTTGCAAATCCCCTCGGTGATATTACCGAATAGACGGCGTTTTCGAGCATGGCAAGTTCATCGCAGACCCCAAGCGCCAAGGCTCCTCCGCTCCCGCCCTCTCCGGTCACGATAGAGATAATGGGCGTTTTAAGACGCATAAACCCAAACAGATTCTGCGCTATAGCCTCACCCTGACCCCGTTCCTCGGCCTCAACCCCACAAAAGGCTCCGGGAGTATCTATAAAGCATATGATTGGGCGGCGGAATTTTTCCGCCTGGCGGGCAAGCCTTAATGCCTTGCGGTATCCCTCCGGATGCGGCATGGCAAAATGACTGCGTTTGTTTTCCTCTAAATTCTTACCCTTGACATGACCTATCACGGTTACAGGCAACCCTCTGAAGAGCGCTATTCCGCCTATTATGGCACTGTCATCACCGTAACATCTGTCTCCGTGAAGCTCCATGAATTTAGTAAAAATCCCGCCTATATAGTCATGTATAGTCGGACGTTCTTTATTACGGATAAGCTCAATTCGCTCCCATGCTGATAAATTGCTCATGGCGTATGTCTCCTGTCTTATAATCTTTGCGTAATTCCGGCATCTCTCAACTGTTTATTCGCACTAACACGATTTTCTATCTTGCCATCAATCGAAAAGTTTGCACTTATTATTGGGCTGTACCACCGCTCGTGGTCACCCTTTCCATATCTTACAAAGGTACATCCATGTTCCTTGAGAATCTTTTTAACCTGTTTTGTATAATTACCCATTGCTTACCCTACCGCTCTGATTTCTTCTATTCTATCTTTTGTTGTGATAAGCAAATTTATGTTACCGTTATATCCGAGTTCCTCTTGTGCAATATCCTGTATAGCCATCTTCATTCGTATAACTAACGCATCGAATGATCCTTCTTCCAAGGTTAATCTTAACTCTTCACAATTAGCAATCCACGATTTATCGTGATGTTCAAAAATTGTTTTAAACTGTTTCACTCTACATAACTCCTTTAAAAATTAATAGTGCATTTGTATTAGTGTTGACAGTGTGCGGCGCATATGGGTGCGGTTTACGATCATGTCGATAAATCCATGGTCTTTTAAAAATTCGGCCGACTGAAACTCTGCCGGAAGCCTCTGTTTTATGGTATCCTCGATAACCCGTCTGCCTGCAAATCCGATGAGAACCTTAGGCTCAGCTATAATAACATCACCCAAAGATGCAAAGGATGCCGTTACACCGCCTGTGGTAGGATCGGTAATGACGGTGATATAGAGCAATCCCGCATCGCTGTGTCTGCCTGCGGCTCCGGAGGTCTTGGCCATCTGCATGAGTGATATGATACCCTCCTGCATACGGGCTCCTCCGCTTGCGGTAAATATGATTATGGGAAGCTGCTGAGCCGTTGCATATTCAAAGGCTCTTGTCAGCTTTTCTCCTACAACCGACCCCATAGAAGCCATCATAAAATGCGAATCCATTATGCCGATAACGGCCTTGTTTTTTCTGATACAACACTCACCTGTTATCACTGCCTCGCTAAGACCGGTGTTCTCCATCAGCTGCTCTATCTTCTTATCATAACCGGGGAATTTCAGCGGATTTTTAGAGGTAAGGCTGTCATTAATCTCTACAAACGAACCCTTGTCAACAGTAATATTAAGACGCTCTAAAGCGGTAAGACGAGAGTGGTACCCGCAGCCTACACAGATTTTCCACGACTTCTCAAACTCCTCCATAAATACGACCTTTTGGCAGCGGGGACATTTGAACAACAGATTAGACGGTATCGACACCTTTGTTTCATCGGCTCCATCGTCCTTGTTTTCCATGCGGTCTCTCACGTTCTTGAACAGGTCTATAATCATATTCGCACCCTCAATTTCCCATTATGTTTTTGCGTGACAACAATCCTACATCATAATTGCCGCTCTCAAATTCATCATCCTTTAGCAGCTTTAGATGAAAATCTATGTTTGTATGGACTCCCCCTATAAGAAACTCTGCAAGCGCCCATTTCATTTTTTTGAGTGCAATCTCCCTTGTCGGAGCATGAACCATAAGCTTGGCGATCATACTGTCGTAATAGGGCGGGATGGTATATCCCGAATATGCCGCGCTGTCTATTCTTATACCCGGCCCTCCGGGTGTGTAGAGGCTCTCGATCCTGCCAGGTGACGGGCAGAAGTCCATATAGGGATTCTCTGCGTTTATCCTGCACTCTATAGCGTGTCCCGACATTGATATGTCTGATTGCTCAAAATCGAGCTTTTCACCCGCAGCAACCAAGATTTGATATTTCACAAGATCATGTCCTGTGACAAGTTCGGTTATCCCGTGTTCAACCTGAATACGGGTATTCATTTCCATAAAGTAGAAGCTGCCGTCATCCCCCAAAAGGAACTCGACAGTCCCTGCTCCGTGATAATTACAGGCTCTGGCGGCCTTATAGGACGCCTCACCCATGCGTTGTCTGAGTTCGGGCGTCATAGCGGGACTGGGTGTTTCTTCTACCAGCTTTTGATTACGCCGCTGAACAGAGCAGTCTCTTTCACCAAAGTGGATCACATTCCCATGCTTGTCTGCCATTATCTGAATCTCAACATGGCGGGGATTGTGGATAAACTTTTCTATATATATACCATCGTTGCCGAAAAAGCTCATGGCTTCGGTCTTGGCGGTTGTGATTGCGTTCTTTATATCGGCAGGATCCCTTACAACCCTGATCCCCCTGCCTCCGCCGCCCGCAGATGCCTTAACCATGATGGGGCATCCTATTTGGTTGGCTATCTTTATTGCCTCTTCGGCAGACGAAACCTCACCGTCCGATCCCGGCACCACGGGAACTCCCGCATTTTTCATTGTGATCTTGGCCTTTGCCTTATCACCCATCATATCGATCGATTCAGGATCCGGTCCTATAAATGTTACCCCGCATTTTTCGCAGTTTTTAGCAAAGTTTGTATTCTCCGATAAAAATCCGTATCCCGGGTGTACCGCCTCCGACTTTGTAACATCGCAGGCCGATAATATGGATGTTATATTAAGATAGCTATCCTTGCTTGCGGCAGGGCCGATACATATGGATTCATCGGCTATCTGAGCATGAAGAGCATCCCTGTCCGCCTCTGAAAAGACCGCTACAGTGCGGATTCCAAGCTCTCTGCAAGCTCGTATAATCCTCACAGCAATCTCACCGCGGTTGGCTATGAGTATTTTTTTAAACATATAAACACTCCTCTAATCTTTTCCCAGTGCAAAGGTGATTTCAGCGCTCACGGCCTTTTCGCCGCCCACATATGCCGTCGCCTGACCTACGCCGATGGGGCCCTTGGATTTTATAATTTCAACCTCAAGCCTGAGGGTTTCGCCCGGCAACACCTTGCGTTTAAAACGAGCCTTGTCTATTCCGGCAAAATATGCAACCTTGCCTTTGTTTTGCGGAAGACTGAGCACGCATACCGCACCCGCTTGCGCTAACATCTCTATCATAAGCACGCCCGGCTGTACGGGCATACCGGGGAAGTGACCTCGAAACCAGTCCTCGTCCTCCGCAAGATGCTTGAGTGCTACAACCCTCTGACCCGGCTCTAATTCGATTACTTCGTCTATTAGCAGAAACGGATCCCTGTGAGGAATTATCTCTTTTATTTTGTTTATATCAAGCATTTCTGTTGTTCTCCTTTTGGTATATAACTTAGATATTGTTAGGATAATCCTATCCGTAAATCAACTCACCTGTTTTTTTTATATGGGATAGAAAACCGCTGCGATCATCGGATTCGTCAAGCAAATGCGGCTCTATGCCGCCTCCGCTGCTGTCATCTATATTTCGGCGCATGCGTTGGAGCAAAACCGAGGTGTCATACCAATCTCCTTGATAATTATCAAAAACAACAGCTATATCAATGTCGCTGTATTCATGTGGTGTGCCATTAACATATGAGCCAAATAATATGACTGATTTTGGATTTAATACACGGCATACTTCGTCCGTGTATTTTTGAGCTATCTGCCTAACCTTTGTTTTATCCAACATAGAAACTCCTCCGTGTCATCACAAATTTTCTTGCAGTTTTCTTGTGACAGAGTTTTACCTACCGCATCTTTATGTCCGGGATAACGGGCTTCGATATTAAGCGGGTTTAACCGCTCCAAAAAACTGAGTTGAAATTCGGATAATTCAGATAAAATCCCACCTTGTCTGGCAAGCGTAATTAGATTGTTATCTTAGGCGGAATTTCTGATGTTACGCTCGCAACTACCGCCTTTAGTGCTTTTTCCACAAGAAGATGGCAAAAAAAGCCCATGTGCAAAAACCGCTCTTTTGCAAAAAGAGCCTTTGCGGTCAACAAATCTTCGTCTGCTAAATCAAGCCAGTATTCAACTTTGTCCAACATACAAACTCCCTCTCTCCCTACGAAATCACCATGACCGTCTGTCCGTATTCGAGCAGCTGTTTGTCGCTGACGAGTATTTCGGCTACAGTGCCGTCAAATTCGCTCTGTACTTCGTTCATAAGTTTCATGGATTCTATTATGAACAGCACATCACCTTTAGATACCTTTTGTCCGACCTTGACATACGGCTCCTTGCCCGGCCCTGATGAGCAGTAAAATGTCCCCACGATCGGAGATGTCACCTGATTCCCCGCAGAAATAGCCGCAGGAGCGATCTCGGTTTCGGCAGTAACGGCAGTCTGCGGAATTGACTGTATTATAGTCTGTCCGTTAGCGGGGTTTTCTTTTTCAAGGTGTATGTTTATATCCTTTGTCTCTATAGAAAGTTTAGATAGTTTTGCGTTGGTCATCTTTTCTAAAAGACTGTCAACAATCTCCATGATATGGTCTTTATTTAAAATAAGCATATTTTTCCCTTTCGTATTTTATATTTTTTTATAGCAGAGAGTAGCATTATGACCGCCGAATCCCAGCGAGTTTGTCAGAGCCGCTGTTACATCCTGCTTTCTTGTACCCTGCGTGATATAGTCAAGGTCACAGTCGGGATCGGACACCTTGTATCCTATTGTCGGCGGCATGATTCCGTCTTTTATAGCAAGAACACAGGCGATAGATTCAATCGCTCCTGCCGCTCCCAAAAGATGGCCTGTCATAGATTTTGTGCTGCTTATAGCAACCTTGTCCGCATATTGGCCGAATACCGTCTTGACGGCACGGGTCTCCGCCGCATCGTTAGCCTTAGTAGAGGTTCCGTGGGCGTTGATGTAGGTAATGTCTTGGGGCGACAGTCCTGCTTCATCTATAGCAAACTGCATAGACTTTGCCGCACCCTCACCGTCGTCACGAGGCTGTACGAAATGGAAAGCATCACAAGTGGCGCCGTATCCCGTTATTTCTGCATAAATCTTAGCCCCTCTTTTTTTGGCAAGCTCATATTCTTCCAGCACGAGCATTCCCGAACCCTCTCCCATAACAAAGCCGTTACGCTCGGCATCGAAAGGTATCGACGCTCTGTCGGGATCGGCGCTTCTTGAGAGAGCCGTCATGTTGTTGAATGCCGCAAGGGTAAACTTGAGTATAGTCGCCTCTGCTCCGCCTGCTATGCAGGCATCTATATAACCGTGCTTGATGTTTCTGAACGCCTCGCCTATAGAATGTGCCGATGATGCACAGGCGGTTACGGGGCAGTGGTTGATACCCTTAAACCCGGTTTTGATAGCGATAATTCCCGCGCCCATGTTAGAGATCATCATAGGCACGAAAAAAGGCGATACACGTTCAGGGCCCTTTTGCAAAAAATCTGCATGGACATTAACCGTGCTTTCAAAGCCTCCGATTCCGCTGCTGACAATAACCCCAACCCTGTATGGATCAATATCCTTTAGGTCACTGCCGCAGTCGCTAAGAGCGTCAAGCGCGCTTGCAACGGCAAACTGGCAGAATCTATCGGTCTTGCGTAGTTCTTTCTTATCAAAATAATCGGTAGGAACAAAATCTTCAATCGATCCCGCAAGTTTTACGGGTATGTCGCTTGTATCAAAGCGATCGATCTCCTTGAACCCATGCCGCCCCGCAACAAGACTGTCCCAATAGGAATCCTTGGTCAATCCCACAGGGCTTTTTACCCCTACCCCGGTTACTACTACTCTCCTCATATATCTTCAACTCCTGTTTCCTAATCCCAATTTCCATACCTCTACAGCAGACCACCCCGCCGCTGCGGCGGCACCCCTCCCCAGAGGGGGATTGGGGCTTGCATACTATAATTTTTTATTTCCCTCTTGGGGGGGGGGGCAAACACTCGCAACAAGAGAA
>WRME01000079.1 GCA_009777275.1 Oscillospiraceae bacterium | reverse complement strand
AAGCCCCATTCCCCTCTGGGGAGGGGTGCCGCCGCAGCGGCGGGGTGGTCTGTAGGGATGACCGCCCCCGGTCATCCGTGGCTCTCGCAAACCCTGTGTGCCACCTTGGCTCTCCCTTTGGGAGAGCTGTCGGCGGCAACGCCGACTGAGAGGGCGACATTCTGCATTCTTAATTCTGCATTGATATAATTGTTAATTGTACATTGTAAATTGTTAATTGTATCAGAGAGGTTGCTAATGAATCTATACTCTTATCTTCTCGAAAACCTATCTTCATTTAAAGAGCTGAGAGATGCCGTGTCTTTCCGTCAGACACCCGTTATGGTTACGGGGTTGTCGGGGGTTTTGTCTGCGCATTTTGTTTTCGGCATACATCAGACCGACCGCATATTGGTCATATCGGATGACGAATACCGAGCTAAACAGCTCTGCGGGGATTTCAACAACATGGCGGGCAGGGACAGCGGGGTCTATTACCCCGCAAAGGAACTTAACACACGCAATATAGAGGACGCCTCATCAGAGTATGAGCAGCTGAGACTGTCGGTTTTAGACAGGATACTGTCGGATAAAAACACGGTTGTTTTCACCACTCCCGATGCTCTTGTGCAGTATACCATCGCTCCGAGCGAGTATGCCAAACGCACGGCCGCCATAAAAAAAGACGACAGCATAGCCATAAAGAGCCTTATGGAGCTATTAGTAGAAGCGGGATACCACAGACGTCCGTCTATAGAGGGAACGGCGCAGTTCTCTGTTCGGGGCGGGATAGTAGATATATTCCCGCCGGCGCTAACCTCACCCGTTAGGATAGAGTTTTGGGGAGATACAGTCGATTCCATCTCGTTTTTTGATATAAACACCCAGCGGAGAACCGAGCCGCTCTCCTGTCTGCATATCACCCCCGCAGACGAAAACGGCGGCAAAAAGGCCACCCTGCTCGATTATATGGAGGACACGGTGGTCTTCATAAACGATTGGGGCGCGGTAAAAGAAAAGGCAAGGGTGACATCGGCGTTATATAACGAAGAGGTCAAAAACATTCTTGAGTACGGTCAAGAGACGGGCGAGATAGAACTGTGTGAAAACTTTGAGATAACACGGGAGCGATTGTCGGAGTATAGGGTGATATATGCCGAGAACTTTTCACGAGCCTATCCCGAACTGAAACCAAAGAAGATAATCAGTGCAAATGCCGCCGCAAACGCTCCTTGGAGCGGCAATCTCAAGCTATTGCAGGAGGATCTGGCGGCATGGTCCGAGTTTGGACAGACCAGCGTGGTTTTAGCGGGAAGCTCCCGTGCCGCCTATGCCTTAGAGCGTGATCTGATCAACATGGGTCTGCCCGTAGAACCCCGCAGACACGGGATCGACAGCGATGTGACGGCCCTCAATCCCGGAAAGGTCATGGTATTTGAGGGGGCTCTTTCGGCCGGGTTTGAGTATTCACAGCTAAAGTTCAACCTTATCGCTCAGTCAAGGCAAAAGTCGCACCTCCCGCTCAAGAGAGCAAAACGGGTAGGCGAAGAGATACGAAGCCTGAGTGATCTGAGCGTCGGGGATTATGTTGTGCATATCTCCCACGGCGTCGGGATTTTCGGGGGTATCAACAAGCTGCAGGTACAGGGGATAACCAAGGATTATATCAAGATCACCTATCAAGGGGCGGACGTTCTCTATGTTCCGGTGACACAGCTCGACCTTGTGTCGAAATATATCGGGCCGAAAGAGGGCAGTATCGTAAAGCTCAACAAACTCAACAGCAGCGGATGGAGCAACACCAAGGCCCGTGTCAAAAAGGCCGTGGAGGAGATGGCGCAGGAGCTGATAAAACTCTATGCCGAGCGTAACAAGGTAAAGGGGTTTGAGTTTGCCCCCGACAACGACTGGCAGGCACAGTTTGAGGATAGCTTTGAGTTTGAAGAAACCGATGACCAGCTCCGTTGTGTAGAGGAGATAAAATCTGATATGCAGAACCGACTTCCGATGGACAGACTGTTATGCGGTGATGTGGGATTCGGAAAGACAGAGGTAGCTCTCAGGGCGGCATTCAAATGCGTGCTGGATTCTAAGCAATGCGTTATACTCTGTCCCACTACCATCCTGGCCTGGCAGCATTATCAGACGGTCACCCGCAGGATAGGAACATTTCCTATAAAGGTTGAGCTGTTATCGAGATTCCGTTCGCCTAAGCAGCAGAAGGAGATAGTGCGGCAGCTTGCAGAGGGGTCGATAGATATTATAATCGGAACCCACCGTCTTGTGCAGAAGGATATAGTCTTTAAGGATTTAGGGCTTGCCATTGTTGACGAAGAACAGCGATTCGGGGTTATTCATAAAGAAAAATTCAAGGAAATGTTCAGGGGAGTGGATATGCTGACCCTTTCGGCTACACCCATTCCGAGAACGCTGAACATGGCTATGTCGGGCATTCGTGATATGTCGGTTATCTCCGAGCCGCCCGAGGACAGGTATCCTGTACAGACCTATGTTATGGAGCATGACATAGGCATATTGGCCGATGTTATAAAAAAGGAACTGCGGCGTGGGGGTCAGGTCTATTATATCCACAACCGCATAGAGTCTATAGATATATGCGCATCGAGAATAGCCGAGTTTGTACCCGAGGCTAAGATCGGAGTAGCTCACGGACGCATGGGTGAAGAGAACCTCTCCTCTATCTGGCAAAAACTTGTCGAAAACGAGATAGACGTCCTTGTCTGTACAACCATAATAGAAACGGGGGTTGACGTCAGCAACGTAAACACCCTGATAATAGAGGATGCCGAGAACATGGGGCTAAGCCAGCTCTATCAGCTGCGGGGACGTGTCGGACGTGGTAACAGGCGGGCATATGCCTACTTTACCTTTAAGCGTGACAAGGTCCTGTCGGAAGTCGCCAACAAACGCCTGTCCTCTATTCGGGAGTTCACCAAATTCGGCTCAGGATTCAGGATAGCCATGCGTGATCTCGAGATACGGGGAGCGGGAAACATACTCGGAACAAGCCAGCACGGACACATGGAGGCTGTGGGGTATGATATGTATCTGCGGCTGCTGTCGGAAGCCGTCAGTGAAAAGCAGGGTAAGGAACCCGCAAAAACCCTCGAATGTGTTGTAGACCTGCCCATCGATGCCCACATACCTGAGAGTTATATCGAAAATCTGTCAACCCGTCTTGATATATACAGAAAGATAGCGGCCATAGATTCGTCATACGCAGCAAGCGATCTCATTGATGAAATGATAGACCGTTTTGGTGATCCGCCCCCTTCGGTAAAGGGGCTTGCAGACATTGCTCTGGTGCGGAACAAGGCCGCCAAACACGGCTTTACCGAGATAAACAGCAACGGTAAAAACATACTGCTGTATTTTAAGGAACCGAACATGGAGCAGATCAGCAAACTGATGCCGGCTCTAAAAGGACGGGTCATGGTCAACGCCGGAGCAAAACCCTATATCGCCATACGCCAAACCGATAACCAAACACCACTATCGCTGCTAAGCGAGGTAATGGATATATTGGGGTAGGGACAGCGAGGAGGAATTACAGAATGAGACAGATGCGAACAAGAAAAATCATAAGATTAAAAGGACACGATTATAGTGATTCAGGTGTATATTTTATAACCATATGCGTCAAAGACGGACACGAAATGTTAGGGTCAATCGTAGGGATGACCGCCCCCGGTCATCCGTTGATAAATCGATCGTCCATGGAAAACCCAGACCGTCCGCACGAAACCCGAACAACCCCCGAAAACGGACGACCGGGGGCGGTCGTCCCTACAACAAAACCCCGGATAGAATTAACGCCATTAGGCGTTTGCGTTGATGAAACAATTCAAAAAGCAAATAGAAACAATGTTTCCATTCCTAAATATGTTATAATGCCGAATCATATTCATATGATTGTGATATTATCGCAAAAAACAGCGGACGACAAAAGAGAGACGGACGACCGAGGGCGGTCGTCCCTACCACAGGTTGTGCGAAATATTAAATCGTTTGTTACAAAAGAAATCGGTTTTTCCATATGGCAGCCGAGATTCCACGATCATATCATCCGCACAAGACAAGAATATCGGCGAATATGGCATTACATCGACAAAAACCCCGAAAAATGGTCAGAAGATGAATATTATAAATATCAACCGTAGGGATGACCGCCCCCGGTCATCCGTGGAAAACCTGCCGTTCGCAGGAAACCCGTGTAGGGACGGTCGCCCCCGACCGTCCGTGTAAACCCATGGTAGGGGCGGCAACCTGCCGCCCGTGGATAAAACGATAAAAATAAAAAATTTTGGAGGTAATCAACATGAACATCCCGCGTCCGGAGTATCCCCGTCCGCAAATGGAGAGAGCGGCATGGCAAAACCTAAATGGTCAGTGGCAGTTTGAAATAGACTGCGGCATGACCGGAAAAGACAGAGGTCTCTTGCAAAAGGACAAGCTCGACATGGAAATCACGGTGCCTTTCTGCCCTGAGAGCAGACTGTCAGGGGTTGAACACAAGGATTTTATGAATGCAGTCTGGTACAAACGTGAGTTTGCTATTCCCGCTGATTGGAGCGGGGGAAGAACGCTGCTAAACTTTGAGGCGGTTGACTATTACTGTGAGGTGTATATAAACGGCAAACTCGCCGGAAGCCACAAAGGCGGATATACACCCTTTAGCTTTGACATAACCGATCTGTTGGAGGGAGAGAAGAACACCGTCATAGTATATGCGGAGGATCAAAACCGCACGGGTATGCAGCCCTGCGGCAAGCAGGCAGGCAGATATATCTCGACAGGCTGTCACTACACCCGCACCACCGGAATTTGGCAGACGGTGTGGCTCGAGAATGTCCCCCAGACCTATCTCAAGTCCTATGAGGTCTACCCCGATCCCGATAACTCTAAGGTACGGCTGACACTGCATTTCGGCGGCGACATCTTTGCGGCAAAGGAGATAACCGCCCTTGCAAAATTCAAGGGAGACATTGCAGGCAAGGTAAAGGTGCAGTCAAAGGGAAGTTCGGTCGATTTCTGCATAGCTCTCGACAAACTCCACCTCTGGCAGCCGCTCGATGCAAAACTCTACAAGCTGGATATAAAAATAAAGACCAAATCTAATACAGATAAGGTCAAAGGATATTTCGGAATGCGTAAGGTTGAGCTTGCAAAAGACTGTATGCTTATCAACGGCAGGCGTATCTTCCAGCGGCTTGTTCTTGACCAGGGATTCTATCCGGACGGCATCTATACCGCTCCAAGCGACAATGATCTAAAGAAAGACATAGAGCTTTCGCTGGCCTTCGGGTTTAACGGAGCCCGTCTGCACGAGCGGGTTTTCGAGCGCCGGTTCCTGTACCATGCCGATAGGATGGGATACATGGTCTGGGGTGAATATGCAAACTGGGGTCTGCACCACAACAAGGCTGAGGCGCTGGGTGTCTTCCTGCCTGAGTGGATAGAATCTGTAAAGCGTGATTTTAACAGTCCCGCTCTGATAGGATGGTGTCCCTTCAACGAGACATGGGATGTCGGCGGTTGCAAGCAGGATGATGAGGTGCTGCGGAATGTCTATCTTGCTACAAAGGCTATCGATCACACCCGTCCCGTTATAGACACAAGCGGCAACTATCATGTAGTAACCGATATATTCGATGTGCATAACTATCAGCAGGATGTGGAGAAATTCACAAAGGATTATGAAACCCTGCTTACAGGACAGGGTAAGGTATACGGTGAGGACAGCCACGGTCATGGCAGGCAGAAATATGAGGGACAGCCCTATTTTGTCAGCGAATACGGAGGCATAGCTTGGTATGAGCGGGATAAATCCCAGGGTTGGGGATACGGAAACGCCCCCGAAACCCTCGAAGAATTTGTCGACCGCTATATAGGACTAACCGATGCCCTTCTCCGCCATCCTAAGATATTCGCACTATGCTACACCCAGCTGTATGATGTAGAGCAGGAGCATAACGGATTATATTATTACGACAGAACCCCAAAGTTTGACGCAAAAACATTGGCAAAACTAAAAAAAGCAATGAAAAAGGTTGCTGAGATTGAGAGGTGACGGACATCCCTACTTCCTCACATACCTTTTTATGTTTTCCTCTATTTTTTGATTGGGTGTTATGACCAGCAGGGTTTTGCCAAAGGTTTTGTGGCTGAAAATCGCATACATATTCTCGGTGTCGTCTATGTGAGAGCAGGCAAATATCTTTGTGTCGTATCTTTCCCGCAGCTGCTCATCTTTGCTAAAACTGCCCCTTGCGTCAAAGGTTTTTACGTTTACCGACAGGATGCGTTTGCGTTTGCGTTTGGCTATGATCTTGTCTACATCGAGTTCTCCGTTTGTGATGATATATTCAAACTCAACGCTGAGGTTTCTGTAGAGCAACACTCCTAAATAAAAAACACCCAGCGCCGCCAAGATAATAAGAGGAGCCAGTTCCCGCATAAAAGCAGCGAGAAAGAGCAGCAGTGAAAAGACCGCAAGGGTTCCGAGAAGAATCAAAACCCCCTTAACGGCATCCTTCTTTTCGGGACGCTTGGGTACAATCTGCTCAAAAAATACATCATTCATATTGTGTGTTCCTTTCGGTTATAAAATTTATTTTTGAAATATATTTACAAATCCTGTTTTTGCGGATATAATATAACTATCTAAAGATTCCTTGAGATTGGAGTGTGTAAAATGAATTTAGCAAGAGTATCTGCAAACGGACAAATTACCGTACCCGTAGAAATACGCCGGCTTTTAAGGCTAAAAGAAGGAAATAAGATGCTGTTTATTCAAAAAGATAACGGAGAGGTTATAGTGAACAATTCATCACTGCTTGCTTTGCAAGAAGCTCAAAAGGCTGTTGAGGGAACGATTTTTACAGAAGATGAAATATTAGAAGAGGTTATGCGTATTCGTTATGGTAAAGCCATATGAAAATAATGATAGATACAAATGTTCTTATTTCAGCTGTGTATAACCTAAATTCTGTTCCTGCAAAAGCGGTTCGTCTATCCTGCGAAAACCATGAGTTGATTTTATGCGACCACATTATCAACGAATGCTATGAGGCTGTGAACAAGAGCTTTCCGCAACACGTTTCGGTTATGGACAATCTGTTGGATACCCTTGTTTATGAGATAGTTGTTTCGCCGCATTCGGCTTGCAGTGTGATCTCGGACCCAAAAGACGCTCCGATTTTGAATGCCGCTATTCTACATAACGTGGACATAATAATCAGCGGAGACAATCATTTTAAGCGGTTAAATATGGAACATCCTAAGGTGATGTCGCCTGCGGATTTTGTTAATACATATGGAACGGGATGATTCCTACACTACTTTTATTGCCCACTGCGGGCATACGGCTCCGCAATATCCGCATAAAACGCATTTTGTCATGTCCGCCTCCGCTTTGCGAGGGGTTAATTTTATAGCACGCTGACCGCATCGGGATACGCATTTTCCGCAGCGGCTGCACCAGTCTTCGATATGCAGTCTGCGAGGGACATTGCTGAGGTTTTCGAGATTCTTTTGCGATAGGGCACCTGTCTCGAACAGCTCTATATTGGCATCTACTTCCGCCATGCTTTTCATGCCGACCGCTATAGAATCAAGACAATCAAGACCAAGCGCATATTCAAAACACTCACGGGATTTTCTTATCAGATTTCCCCCGCCGAGAATCTTCATGGCAAATATGCCGATACCCTTGTTATGCGCCTCCTGTATTGCCGACAGCATCTGATCCCGAGTACCATCGGCTATGCCGAGACCGTCTATGTTTATAATAGGATGGATAACATCGGCTCCGATATTAGCCGCAGCCTTTACGGCTGCAATGTGGTGGGTAGAAATACCCGCATTTTTTATTATACCTGCGTTTTTGCACTCAAGCAAATAATCCAGCGCCTGCTTATGTCCGTCCAGAGTGTAGCCGCTCTCCTGCTCGTGGAGCATGAATATGTCGATATAATCACGGTTCAGCTTGCGGCGGGCTTCTTCTACTGCCTGACGGGCGGACTGCTTGGTATAGGCATATGTTTTTGTGCAGATAACTATATCACGGTTGCCCGACCGCTCCATAGCAAGACGCAAATAATTATAGGTATCATACAACTGAGCGGTGTCAAAAAAGTTCACACCCCTGCTTATGGCATAGGATAGCAGTTCCGCTCCTGCCTCTAACCGAAGATTGGCCTGCAACGGGCCGATAGTAAGAGTACCGAAACACAACCGTGATACCGACAGACAATCGGTAAGCCTTACAAGCCGCATCCTATCTGCCCTCTAAATAGCATTTAACAAGCTCTTGCAGCAGCTCGTCTCTGTCGATACGTCTGATAAGGCTGCGGGCGTTGTTGTGAGTTGTGATATAGGTTGGATCCTCCGATAGGATATATCCGACAATCTGGTTAATAGGATTATACCCCTTTTCCCTCAGCGAATTGTAAACAACCGAGAGAATCTGTTTCATCTCTCCCTCTTGATCGCCCTTTAGAGAAAATGTCATAGTTTTATCGTGCATTTTATACGCAGCCTCCTGTGCAGCATTTTACTTCATTATACAGCATACAAACCCATATTTCAAGAGGGTTATTAAAAAAATATTGGCAGAATGGAAAAACTCTCGTCGCTTGCGAGGGCACCCTACAAGACCACCCCGCCGCTGCGGCGGCACCCCTCCCCAGAGGGGAATGGGGGCTTGCATACTATAATTTCCAATTCCCCTCTGGGGAGGGGTGGCAAACACTCGCAACAAAGTTGCGATAGTGTTTGACGGGGTGGTCTGCTGCAAGGTGCCG
>WRME01000078.1 GCA_009777275.1 Oscillospiraceae bacterium | reverse complement strand
TAATTTCCAATTCCCCTCTGGGGAGGGGTGGCAAACACTCGCAACAAAGTTGCGATAGTGTTTGACGGGGTGGTCTGTTATAATCACCCTAATTTCTTTTTAAGATTATCATAGCTTATTTTCAGGCACTCAAAGGGATCCTTGCCGTTGCAATCATCCTGCTCGACCGCCAGATACTGCACATTTGCCTTGGCACATGATTCGAGAATTTCATCAAAATTCAGATTGCCCTCATAGACAGGAGCCATCTTCTGCCCTCTGTTGACAATGGCCATATCCTTTACATGGCAGACGACAACCCTGTCCTTGAGAGCCTCGATCTGCTTTGCGGGACATCTTCCCGCAAACTGTACCCAATATGTATCTATGATGAATCCCCAATGTTTGGGATTTGTCTCATTGACAAGAATATCAAAGAGAACCTCGCCGCCGTCTTTTTCATACTCAAAGTGGTGGTTGTGATAGTGGAACATCATGCCGTTGTCTGCGAGTATCTTGGCGGCGGGGTTAAAGTCGGCCGTAAACTGCCTGTATCCCTCCGCTCCTGTTTGGTACTTACCGGGCAGGGATCCTATACCTATATGATTGCAGCCAAAGATCCTGTGATCGTTTATCACGCCCATTGTATCCTCCAGAATCCTGTCGGGACTTGTGTGGGTGATAACAACCTCCAGCCCTGTTTGGTCTGCAATTTCCTTGAGCCGTATCGGCTCGATCGCCCCCATCCCCGATGCCTGTACATACCTGTATCCTATGTCGGCCAGCTTCTTAAAAGAAACCGCAATGTCCTCCGGTGTCTTGCAAAAGTCTCTGATCGTGTACGCCTGCGCTGTGATTTTCATAAAATCCATTCCTTTCGTATTATTTATTATGCGTTATTCCATACCTCATCATCTATATCGTTATCCCAAAAACCCATGCTTGTGGTGCTTGCTACTTCTAATTCTTTTTTTGCACTACTATCCATATACTCCCTCATATCGTCAATAGGATCGTTAAAATCGTCTGACATATTAATCTTTCCTTTAAAAAGACCTACAAAGTTTTCACGAGAGCTTTTTTCAACTGTAGCGTGCATAATATCCCTCTCCTTGTAATTCTGCATTCTGCATTCTTAATTCTGCATTAAATAACTGTCAATGGTCCATTGTCAACTGTCAATTGTCCGTCACACTCCCGCATATGCGGCGAATCCGCCGTCTACGGGGATTACCGTTCCGGTTACGAATCCTGATTGTTCCTCGTCAACAAGCCACTTTAGTGTACCCAAAAGTTCCTTGGGTTCTCCGAATCTTCCCATAGGTGTGGCGGCAAGTATTTTTTCGGTGCGTTTTGTGGGGTTGCCGTCTTGGTCAAAGAGCAGCGCCTTGTTCTGTGCGGTAACAAAAAATCCCGGAGCTATTGCGTTGACCCTCACTCCGGCATTGGCGAAATGGACCGCCAGCCATTCGGTGAGGTTTGAAACGGCGGCCTTGGCTCCGCTGTATGCAAGAACTTTTGTAAGCGGATTAAATGCGCTCATAGAAGAGATGTTGATAATACTGCCCTTTGCCTCGGTGATGTCGCCCGCAAAAACCTGAGTAGGCAGGAGTGTGCCTAAGTAGTTGAGGTTAAATACAAACTTGATACCCTCGGGGTCAAGGTCAAAGAAAGACACAACGCCCTCGGCATCGACGTCGTCCTTGTTATAATACTCTCCCGTTGTGGTGCCTTTGGGATGATTGCCGCCCGCTCCGTTGACAAGCACATCGACCCTGCCGAATCTGTCGGCTATCTCCTTGTATGCCGCTTTGAGACTATCCTTGTCGAGAACATCGTTCTGTATTCCGATAGCCTTGCCTCCGGCTGTGCAGATCTCCTCCGCTAACCTCCGAACGGAATCACCGTTGAGATCAAGCAGAGCAACCTTGTGTCCCTGCTCGGCAAGAAACCGTGCAAACTCCCCGCACAGCACTCCCCCCGCGCCTGTAATAACTATTGTTTTGCTTTGCATGAATATCTACTCCTTTGTTATTTTTCTATTCTACTATTCTATCCCTCTATTACCCCTGCTATGTTGCCGCAGCAGATCTTTTCGAGCATATCATATGTCGTTTGGTTTTCGGGGTATTCTCCCGATTCTATTTTGTTTCCGACAAAGTCGCATAAAATACGCCTGAAATAATCATGGCGGGGATAGGACAAGAAACTCCTGCTGTCTGAGAGCATTCCGTAAAATGTCCCAAGGTTGGAAAGCTCGGCGAAGATATTCAGCTGTTCGATAATTCCCCGCAGATGATCGTTAAACCACCATGCCGCTCCAAGCGTTACCCCTCTGAATGCTCCGCATACGGTCGCCATAATATAATAGCTGGTGGGATTTAGGGTGTAGACAATGGTTTTGGGCAGTGCGTTTTGGGACTGCATTCTGTCAAAAAGAGCGGCGAATGCCGTCGGATTTATCGGATCGCCCACACAGTCTCCCCCGCAATCGGGTCCGATCGTATTAAAGTAAGAGGAGTTGCAGTTACGCATAACGCCTATATGCAGCTGCATAACAAGCTCTCTTTTTGCGTACTCCGCCGCCAAAAACAGATACATAAACCCTATAAATCCATGATACTCGCCGTCGTCTATCTTCTCCCCGGCAAGAGCCTTGCCGTAGATTCTCTCGGCCTCTTCTTTTGTTGAGATTCTCTCGGGGAAGAGCGGTATTCCAACATCGGTAAAGGTGCATCCCGCCTGTTTGAAATAATCCAACCGCTTCCCAACAGCCTCCATCATGCCGTCAAGACTGTCTGTCGCCACCACGCTTATACTGCCAAGTTTTTGTATATACTCGGCATATCCATCCCGCCGTATAAGCAGGAGATTGTCGGTTCTGAATGACGGCGCTACCACCGTGCTAAAACCCCTGTCGTCCTTTATACTGCGGTGCCAGCTCAGATCGTCTATGACATCATCGGTGGTGCCGATATACGCCACGTTGGAGCAGGCTATCAGCTTCTTGGGAGATAGCTGCTTTTGTGCTATCACGCTGTTTGCCCTGTTCCATATCTCTTCTGCGGTGTCATGGCAGAGAGGGGTGTCTATCCCAAAATACTGCCGCAGTTCAAAATGCGACCAATGATACAGGGGATTGCCGACAGCCGTCTCAAGAGCCTTGGCGAACATCATAAACTTTTCTTTATAGCTTCTGCCGCCTGTGATATATTCCTCGGCTATTCCGGCTATACGCATCAGCCGCCATTTGTAGTGATCACCCGACAGCCACATCTGACCTATGTTATCGAAAACCTTGTCCTCGGCTATGTCCCTCGGCGGAACATGGCTGTGATAGTCGTAAATCGGCAGACCGCTAACCTTGCCGTAAAGCCTCACGGCCGTTTGATTTGTCAAAAACACCTCTTTGTTATAGAACTCTGACATGGGAATTACCTCCTTTAAAATTATACCTCTACTCTTCTATATCCTTGCCGCAGTATGGACAGAACCGTTTGCTTCCCTTGGCGGCTAATCTGTCTTCTCGGGCTTTTTCTATAAATCCCGATGAAATTATACCTGTAGGTATAGAAATCATACCTATGCTTAGTATTGAAAAAAACGCCGCCAAAATTTTTCCTAAAATTGTGATAGGATATATTTCTCCGTATCCTACCGTTGTTATGGTTATGACCGCCCACCACAATCCATACAGAGCATTGCTGAACACTTCCGGCTGAGCATCCTTTTCTGCGGCATATATCAGGATAGAAGCGACTATCATCAGCGTGAATGTGATAAATACCGAAAAAATCAGCGAAACCGCTTTTCTTCTGAACACCTCGAAAATATTCGACAGAGCTTTGATATATTCCCGCTTGATTCTAAAAAACCATATCATCCTGAACAGCCGGAACATTCTTAATACGTTAAGGTCGATATATAGCAAAAATTGCAGGTAAAACGGCATCATAGCGATAAAATCCATTATCATCAAAAATGTAAAAGCGCATTTTAAGGCCGCCTTAACGGAGCTAAGGTTTTTGTAAATAAACCCCGCTGTCCATAATCTTAGTATATATTCAATCGTGAACACAACCACTATAACCGTTTCGATAACTCTAAGAACATAGGACGAATGTTCCTGCAAATTCAAGGTATCAAAAACAATGATAAAGATGTTTATCACAATCAAAAGAACAATCAGCCAGTCAAAAGCCGTGCTGGAAACATCTTTGCTTTTATGCGGCTGTATGATTTTGAAAATACGTTTTTTAAGCATACTGTATTATGACCATTCCTTTCGCAACCACGAAATACACTAAAACCACGAAAAGGGAAAAACACCCGCCGCTGCGGCGGCACCCTCTTTACGAAAGAGGGCAAGGGGCTTGAAATTTCAAGTTCCTGTAACTGTCCATTGTTCATTGTCAACTGTCAATTGTCCGTCTCTCCCTCATGTCTTCAAGCGGCTCGTCAAAATCATCGGGTAATACAACCTTTCCCTCTAAACAACCAAATTCAAAGGGAGGTCTAACGGCAATTCTTTTTACCGGTTCAATAAATGTGATGACCACCTTGTAATCTTCTTGTACAGGTACTGGTTGTATGGGTTTAAAGTTTATCCCGTCATATATAGCGTTTATAGCATACATGGAAAACCAACTCCTTTAAAATTATGCGGCTTTTTTATTGTAATCTAAAATAGCAACCTCGTTCATTGCGTTTTTAGCCTTTGCCGTGATGTTTTCCAATTCTTTTACGACATCGGCTGTGTAGATAATTTCGTCACATTCCGAACATTTGTTGCAGGGTACATTCCGGACAATTACAAGGCTGTTTTCCAATTCGGCAACATCGGTTGTTGTTCCGGAATAGGTTTTTGCCCCGCATGAGATACATTTCATAATTATGATCATTCCTTTCGTTCTTTTAGGTCTTCTTTCCATTCGTCTTTATCAGGATAATATGCGGTTATTATATACATATAATCGCTGTCAACACCGACAACTACATGAATGTGTTTGTTATTCATTGCTAACCCTAATAACAAACAACTGGGAAACGGTTTGTCGTTTTCGTATTGTTTTATAATTTCACCTGTCATTATAGCGTTTTTTATATCTTCGACATTTATATTACGCTCTAACAGTCTAATTCGGGCGTGTTTAGTAATCGCTATGTTTTTATCATGGCACAAATTTCGCATTGTTTCTATATCCGGCAATATGTTCACATCCATATACTCTGTTATGTCTTATGGGAAAAACACCCGATGTTGCGAGGGTACCCTGTAGCAGACCACCCCGCCGCTGCGGCGGCACCCCGATGACAATTAACAGTTGACAATGTACAATTGACAGTTATTGTAAATGTAAATTTGCTTGTAGAAATAGAGTTAGATTCCTATAATTTTAAGCCCCCGTAACTGTCCATTGTTCATTGTAAATTGTTAATTGGCATCATTCCCCTCTGGGGAGGGGTGGCAAACACTCGCAACAAAGTTGCGATAGTGTTTGACGGGGTGGTCTGTAGGGATGACCGCCCTCGGTCATCCGTGGTCACCGCAAATTATGTGTGTCTCCTTGGCTCTCCCTTTGGGAGAGCTGTCGGCGGCAACGCCGACTGAGAGGGCATTTCGGGGCAGACCACCCCGGCGTGACGGAGAGGGCATTACGGAGAGGGCGTTTCGAGGCAGCATTTTTTATATTTCTTTCCGCTTCCGCATGGGCAGGGTTCGTTGACGCCTATCTTTTGCTTGCGGACGGGCTGTTTCTTGACCACTCTTTCGCCGTCGCCTCTCGACTCTCCCGTAACCTTGGCTACCTGTTCCCGTTTGGGTTCATCCTTGGATTTGAGCTGGGATGTCAGCAGCCTTTTCACGGTATCCTCACGAATGGATATTCGCATATCGTTGAACATCTCGAATCCCTCAAACCTATACTCTACCACGGGATCCCGCTGTCCATAGGAACGCAGATATATACCCCGGCGGAGTTCGTCCATGGCATCTATGTGATCCATCCACTTTGTATCGACAATACGCAGCAGGATAACCCGCTCCAGCTCCCGCATGGTCTCTTCACCGAACTCTGCCTCTTTTGCTTCATACTTTGCCATTGCCTTGGCTATAAGTTCTTCGGCAATAGTCTTTTTGTCAAGACCCTCTATCCAATCGGACGAATACCGCAGATCGCTCTCGGTTGTTACAAATCCCAAAAAGTAATCCCTCAACCCCTCGATGTTCCAGTTTTCGTTGGTCTCGCCGTCAACCAAATACTGCTCGACCGTTCCCGTTATCATCTCTTCAATCATGCCTATGATGCTCTGCCGCAGATTTTCACCGCTCAGCACCTTTCCTCGCTGTCCGTATATAGTCTCCCTCATTTGATTCATAACATCGTCAAACTGCAATACGTTTTTACGAATGGAGAAGTTTCTTCCCTCAACCTTTCTCTGGGCCGACTCTATAGAGTTTGTCAGCAGTTTGTACTGTATGGGCATGGTCTCTTCTACCTTGAATCTCTCCATGATGTTCTGCACCCGTTCTCCGCCGAACAGCCGCATGAGTTCATCCTCCAGCGAAAGATAGAATCTGCTCTCACCCGGGTCTCCCTGACGTCCGCATCGTCCTCTCAGCTGATTGTCTATACGGCGGGATTCATGCCGCTCGGTGCCAAGTATATACAGACCTCCTGCCTGTCTTACCTCTTCGGCTTCGATGGCGATCTCCTGTTTATGCAGATCGTGGTATTCACGGAACAATCGGCGGGCTTCGAGTATCTCCTCGTTATCGGTATCGGCGTAACCCGTGGCCTCTGCGATAAGCTCGTCTGAGAATCCCTTTTTCTTGAGTTCGCTCTTGGCTAAATACTCAGCGTTTCCTCCCAGCACAATGTCGGTACCACGACCCGCCATGTTTGTAGCAATAGTAACGGCTCCCTTTTTGCCCGCCTGCGCTACAATCTCAGCCTCCTTCTCGTGGTACTTTGCGTTGAGGATAACGTGCTTTATCCCCCGCTTTTTCAGGGTTCTGCTCAAATATTCCGATTTTTCTATAGAAATAGTACCGACAAGGACAGGCTGTCCCTTTTGGTTGCACTCGATAATCTGATCTATAACGGCTGTATACTTGCCGTTTTCGGTCTTGAAAACAACATCGTCCCTGTCATGTCTGATTACCTCTTTGTTGGTGGGAATCTCTATAACATCCAGCTTGTAGATTTCTCTGAACTCTGCCTCCTCGGTCTTGGCTGTACCTGTCATGCCTGAGAGTTTGGTATATAGCCTAAAGAAGTTCTGAAATGTAATTGTGGCAAGCGTCTTGGATTCACGCTCGACCTTGACGCCCTCTTTGGCCTCGATAGCCTGATGAAGACCCTCGTTATACCGCCGTCCCATCATTAGCCGCCCTGTAAATTCGTCAACAATGATGACCTCACCGTCTTTGACGACATAGTCAACATCGCTCTGCATTATTCCCCTTGCCTTGATTGCCTGATTTATATGATGCTGGATGGTGAGATTATCGCCGTCCATGAGGTTTTCTACATTAAACCACTTCTCCGCCTTTTTAACGCCGGCAGGTGTCAGTGTCGCCGTCTTTGCCTTTTCGTCGACGATATAATCGGCATCAACGTCGTCGTGTTCTTTCTTATCGTCAAGCTCTGCAACCTTGTGTATCTTGAGTGTCTTTGCAAAGTTGTCCGCAACGGTGTAGAACTCTGTGGATTTGTCGCCCTGCCCCGATATGATCAGCGGCGTTCTCGCTTCGTCCACCAGTATCGAGTCAACCTCGTCTACTATCGCATACGAAAACTCCCGCTGTACCTTCTGCTCTTTGTATATACACATATTATCCCGCAGATAATCGAATCCCAGTTCGTTGTTTGTGCCGTAGGTTATGTCGCAGTTGTAGGCGTTCCGACGCTCATCGTTGTTTAGTCCGTGTACGATAAGTCCCACCGTAAGACCCAAATAGCGATAGAGCTTTCCCATCCACTCGCTGTCACGCTTGGCAAGATAGTCGTTGACCGTGACGATATGAACCCCCTTGCCCGACAGCGCATTGAGATAGGCGGGGAGTGTCGCAACCAGCGTTTTACCCTCACCCGTTCTCATCTCGGCTATTCTGCCCTGATGGAGAACAACCGCTCCGACAAGCTGAACGGGATAGGGTCTCATTCCGAGAACCCTGTCGGATGCCTCTCTGCATACCGCAAAGGCTTCGGGCATAATATCATCGAGACTCTCGCCATCCTCCAGCCGCTTTTTGAGTATGACAGTCTGTTCCTTCAGCTCTCGCTCAGACAGCTTTTTATACTGCTCCTCAAGCTCAATAGCCTTATCTACTATCGGATTTATGCGTTTTAACTCCCTTGCACTATATGACCCGAAAAATTTATCTAACAATCCCATTTATAAAATACTCCCGAATAAAAATTTAATATATTGACTATACCGTACAGTATAATACGAATATGAATAAATTTCAAGTGCAAATTGTAAATATTTTTTGCAATAACCACGGTACGCACGGGGGTGCGTACCCTACGGAGAAAAACACCCGCCAGCGGTGGCGCCATGATGAACACGGTATGCACGGGGGTGCATACCCTATGGCAACCCGTAATAACCACGGGCGGCAGGTTGCCGCCCCTACAGACCACCCCGCCGCTGCGGCGGCACCCCTCCCCAGAGGGGAATGACGGACAATTGACAATGAACAATGAACAATGGACAGTTACGGGGGCTTGAAATTACAAATAATTGTCAATTGTACATTGTCAACTGTTAATTGTCATCGGGGAGGGGTGGCAAACACTCGCAACAAAGTTGCGATAGTGTTTGACGGGG
>WRME01000077.1 GCA_009777275.1 Oscillospiraceae bacterium | reverse complement strand
TTCATTATTCATCATTCGTTATTCATTGCCTAAATTTGCTTTGGCAGATTCAATGTTCTTCTTTTAATGAATAATGAAGTCGGTCGCTTTGCCTCCTGATGAATAATGAATAATGCAAAAATGTGCCGCAAAACCCGTAATTGTTCATTGTAAATCGTACATAGTTAATTGCACAAGCCCCTGCCCTCTTTCGTAAAGAGGGTGCCTTCGCAAGGGCGGGTGTTTTTCTCCGAAGGAATTGGAAATTATAATACGCAAGCCCCAATTCCCCTCTGGGGAGGGGTGCCGCCGCAGCGGCGGGGTGGTCTGTAGGGGCGGCAACCTGCCGCCCGTGGGTTTCAATGGTTGTGGGTGTTCTTGCCTCTCCCTTTGGGAGAGGTGTCATGCGTTAGCATGACGGAGAGGGCGGTGCGGAGAGGGCGTATAGAGTTCACACATACCTCTGTATAAATTCCATATCTATCTGAGGGTACAGCACATATCTGCCGAGTATGGATTTTATTCTTGCTACGGCGGATGATTTTACCTCGTTGTCGATAGAATATTTCGCCTTGCTCTTGACCTGTTCCCCGTCTTTTTCTTCATATACCGGCTTTGTGTTCTTGAGAACGCTTGCGATAATGTCGGCTATCTCAACCATGTCCTCCTTGCCCATGCCGAGGGTTGTGGCGGCGGCGGTGCCGAATCTCAGACCGCTTGTGTACCACGGGCCGTTTTGGTCATAGGGCAGAGCGTTTCGGTTGAGGGTGAGGTGACATTCTCTCAGAGCCGATTCGGCCTGTCTTCCCGTCAACCCAAGTTTTGCGACATTGACTAATACTATATGATTATCCGTCCCTCCTGTCTGGATGAAGAGACCTCTCTCTATAAGTGATTCGGCCAACTGACGAGAGTTCTCGACAATGCGGTGCGAATACCGCTTGAACTCGTCTGTGTTGGCTTCTTTAAAGGCTAAAGCCTTTGCCGCCATTATGTGGGGAAGAGGGCCGCCGATAACATGGGGGCATCCCTTGTCTACATACTCGGCAAATTCTTTCTTGCACAGAACCATTCCTCCCCTGGGTCCTCTCAGGGTTTTGTGGGTTGTGGTGGTCACAACATCGGCATATTCCACGGGGTTGTATTTTCCCGTCAATACTCCCCCTGCCACAAGTCCGGCAAAATGCGCCATATCCACAACCATAACAGCTCCAACCTCATCTGCATACCTGCGGAGAATCGAATAGTCTATATTGCGTGAATATGCGCTGAATCCTATCATAAGCACCAGCGGTTTGACCTCGTGCAACATTCTTCGCATATCTTCATAATCAAGCAGACCCGTGTCCTTATTAACCTGATAGTTATATACATCAAACATCTGCGCCGAAACATTGTATCTATACCCGTGGGTAAGATGTCCCCCCGAATAGAGATCCATTCCTAAGAATCTCTGATTGCCGAGTTCCGCTCTGATTCTCTCCCACTCTTCTTTAGACAGACTGAGCAGATTTGTCTTGCCCAGCTCATCCATTATAGGAGCCTGCACCTTTTGCCGCAGTATGGCCCAAAAGGCGACAAGGTTAGCATCGGCGCCGGAATGGGGCTGGACATAGGCGTGTTCACACCCGAAAAGATCGCAGGCTTCTTTACAGGCGATTTCTTCTATATCGTCAACATTATCGCAGCCGGCATAGAACCGATGACCTATATACCCCTCGGCATACTTGTCGGTAAGCAGATTCCCCATAGCGCTCTGAACAGGCAGCGAGCAGAAGTTTTCGCTTGCTATCAGTTTAAGATTACTGCGTTGGTCAACCAGCTCTTTTACTATGGATTTTGCTATCTGCGGATTAGCCTTATTAACCAAATCTAAATTTGCGGTAAAAGCGATCATCTCCGCATTCAGACCCTCCGCCCTGTTTGATTCTAAATAATTTTTCAACATACTCATCCGGAACCACTCCTTTAAAAAAGTTCGTGATTAAACTATATCACGAAAACTCTATGATTGTCAATATTTTTTTAATAAGTCATCCCTAAACGAACACTGCGTATTATTTTTTGATAGCGATCCGCAATAACCACGGATGACCGAGGGCGGTCATCCCTACGGGAAAAACACCCGCCGCTGCGGCGGCACCCTCTTTACGAAAGAGGGCAGGGGCTTGAAATTACGGTAGGGTACGCACCCCCGTGCGTACCGCCCTATGTGTAATCCCGCAATTTGCGGTAAGGGCGGCAATCTGCCGCCCGTGGTTATTGCGAATTGTAGGGATGACCGCCCTCGGTCATCCGTTGGCATAAACACGGCGTTTTTGTATCCACGGTACGCACAGGGGTGCGTACCCTACAAGGCTTGAAATTATAATTGTTCATTGTTAATCGTACATTGTTAATTGTTCAAGCCCCTGCCCTCTTTCGTAAAGAGGGTGCCCTCGCAAGGGCGGGTGTTTTTCTTTTCCAATATATTCCATTCCATCACATTGCACAAATAGGGTTCCTCCTGTTTGTGCAATATTCACATAAATTTGTCGAATTATATACAGATGCAGAGAATGAAAACTCTTTACTAAACCACAATATGTAGTATAATAATAGATGTTATCGATAACAAAACACTATATATTGATGAGGAGTAAAGAAAAATGCAGATTTTAGAGAAAACACGGGAAATACCACGCGATGGGTCGTTTTTAGAGGTAACCTATCGGCTGACACAGTCGGAAAAGGTGATTGAGGACGAGCTTGTCACAGTCTATGGATTGGGGATTTATCAGAAGGATCGGGTGAGCAAAAAGGAAACATATTTCGAGCGTGATGACATATCAACCAAAAAGGAATTTGTACATAATCTGTTTGACCTGATCGAGCGGCACACTGTTCTGACAATAGGAGCGGACGATATAATCGAGGAATATATAAATTAAATTTGCTATGGAGGTTATTTATGCACTGTCCAATTTGCGGATATGAAGAAAGCAAGGTCATAGACTCCCGAAAGACCGAGGATGGTCAAAAAACACGCCGCAGACGTGAGTGTCTTGAGTGCGAAAAGCGGTTCACCACATATGAGATTATCGAGTCATTTCCTATCGTTGTGGTCAAGCGGGACGGGTCACGGCAGCCCTTTAACAGGGATAAGCCGCTGGAGGGGCTGATCCGTGCCTGCATTAACCGCTCTGTACCCATAGAGACGCTGGATAAGGCGGTAAACGAGATCGAGGTCTCTATACAAAACTCGTTGATGCGGGAGATTACTTCCGATCAAATAGGAGAGATGATTCTCAAGAGATTGGAAGAGATTGATCTCGTGGCGTATGTGAGGTTTGCATCGGTATATCGCAAGTTTAAAAGTCTCGATGAGTTTATGGATATTCTCAACTCGCTGCGTGCGGAGCCGACTGCTTGTGAATAATTTTAGGCATAATGCACAAGGCTCTGAATGCTGTTAATGGCGTTCCTTACAGTGAAAAGTAAAATATACCAGCATTAATATTTATTTCCATATACAATCTGTAACATAATAATTTGCGGGTATTCTCAAAAGCGCAAAAACGGAAATGCGTAAGGAAACGGGAAGTTTTCAACCCTTTAAACAAGTTTTCAACAATCCACAGACAAAAGACCGGATTTTATAAAAATATTTATTTACAAGATGTATAAATATTTTATTTTCCAACCATTCTATTTATAAGAATAAATAACTGTCTGATGGCATATTGTACAAATCACACATTTAATGATAAAGGGTATGGTCCATAAGTGGTTAAGGGTTGTAATAAAAGAATAATAGAGGTCCTTAATACTGAAAACGAGTATTTTGAGAAGGCGATTTTGTTCATAAACCCTCAGAGCAATCTCAGCTATTCGCAGGCGCTCAGAACAGCCGAGCAATACATGAAGGAGATCGATCCCGACAAAAAGAAACGCAAAAAGAAAAAAGGCTCCCTGGCTTTAGGGATAACCTTTTTCGGGGTACTCATCTGCGGAATCATCTTGGGAGTTCTGCTTTCGTTTCCAACAATACTTCAGTAAAGGAATCGGGGACATTGCCTACTATTATGGTCTCTGCGATTTGATAGCCGGACGGAACCTCCGAGAATGAGGAGTATCCCGGTATCATGGCGGCAACCGTTACGTTTATTTGCATCTCTATAACATGGTGGGTTTGGTTTATTCCCGCCGCCGAGAAATTGCTCACTATCTTGGTCGTGACTTCACCGGTTGGCATTGCTTTGATTATTATTCCCGGTCCCCGTCCGGACAGCAGTTTGCTTCCCAGCAGAGTTCCTATAGGGATTCGCAGGTCGGTGGTCTGCATCTGCTGGAGATTGCCGATGATGTTGCTGCTTATATCGGCGTTGAGCTTGTTTATGTTGGCGATGTTGGTTTCTATGGAGGTGATGTTGCCGTCGTTATTGCGGCTAAGCGTGACAAGCTCTTCGTAGGTTGTACCGTTTTCCTGTATCTGGGTGTAGACGGCCTGGTTTATAGCATTGGTGGCCATCATCTGAACACGGTAGGATGCAACCGTCTTTATTATCGGTCTGATATTAATATCAACAATGAAAAATATAATAAGAGAAACTATACCTATAGCCGCAAGTTTGAGACCAAACCTGCGGCTCGCATTTTCTTTTTTACCATAGTTCCGCGCAATCGGCATAATATCCCCCCGATGACAATTGACAGTTCATAGTAATATATATGAGAGTCGGGGGGTGATAATGCTATCTCATCCTACCGTACCCCGTTTTTTCCACTAAATACTGCCCCTGTGGTGATCTGATCCAATCTAAGAAGCTATCTATGTTTCCTGTCCGATGCGGATTCAGGTAGTCTCCTTGTCTGTGAACGGTTACGGCGTAAAAATCATTCGCAAACGGATATGTGCCGCTTGTGATGTTTTCAGGCGTCGGAGCAATATTGTCGATAGAAAGGAACTTGACCTTGTTTTCGCCTATCATGTCCCTGATGTAATAGAGGAAAGAATATCCCAATGCGTTTTTGTAATTCCGATAATTGGCAACCTGTGTGTACATCCCCATCATCATGTCCTGTATATCTTCTGTCTGTGCAGGCATGATGGGGGTTGTTCCCATGATCTGCCTGAGCATGATTTGACTGCCCGAATCATGCTGACGTTGGTATGCCCGTATATCGTTGTTTTTACCGCCGACCTTGTTCCAGTTTGTGATCTGCCCTGAGTATATTTGTCTTATGTCCTCGGAGGATACATTCGAGACAGAGTTGCGTCTGTTCACGAAAAAGACGAACGCCTCACGCCCTATAGGGGTCAAGACAAGCTCCAATCCTCTGCTCTCGGCCATTGCTCGCTGTTCGCTCGAAACTCCCATGAGAAAGGCTATATCGGCATAACCGTCTATTAAATTTTCAAACGCCGCAGCCGTTCTTGAGCAAATAACAAGAGAATTTGACCCCCCCAGATCGGTATAAGGGTCATATCCAAGCCTATATTCATGCTCAGGAAATTCGGGGTATGTTGCCCGGACAAATGCGGAATAGAGCGGATATAACGCTGTAGCCCCGTCAAGACGGGGCAGATCCCCACCCAGCTTGAGGGTTGAATCTTCATCCAGCGTTGCGGCAAGTGTCTCGGTGATTATATATTCACCATTATATTCACCACGAGAGATGAATGTTGGATTGCCGAACGGCATATAAGCATACAGATTTATCTCTTCTCTGATCTCCGGAGTTTTGTCCGGAAACATATGCGGATACATAGTTGCGATGACAACGACAATCGATACGGCTATCAGCGAAAATGTGTACTTGTTCCGCTTCTTGTGATCAAACGGTTTCCATAACAACATCAAATATACCATATATGTTATTATGTGCAGCACAACCGTCATAACAAGACCTCTATAGCCGAATAAATAAAGAAAAGCATACCCGGATACATACCCGGTAATCGTACACAAAAACAACCCAACAACGCTCAAAATTATTTTAGCGTATTTAGCCTTAACAAGACAAGCCGCAAACAAAAGCGATAATGTAAAAACAAAACCCCAAAAAAATTGCATACCAAACCCTCCTCGTATAATTGTTAATTGTCCTTTGTTACATTGTTAATTGTATTGTCATCCCGTGATAATCGCAGTAACGGTGCTAATTACATCATAAAGTATATCTTGCGGAATTTGTTCAATAACCGAAAAAGAACGCTTGTTAATGTCTATCGACTTGCAATGGGCGCACAATACAACGCCTTGTGTCTTTGTTCGTTTGTCAAGCAAAACATTCATAGCTCTTTTACCTTGCTTGGTCGTTATAGGACAGATAAAAAGAATGTTTGTTTTTGAAATGGCTAAATCACTGGAAATAATCACTCCCGGTCTTCGGCCGCCCTGCTCACTTCCCACAACAGGGTTGAAATCAATCATAACTATGCTTCCTTGTTTTACCATACTTCGTCACCCACAGGCTCGCCCCAATCGAGTTCTTCTTCATTCATATAATCTCCGGGATATTCCTCGAAAAGCTGTGCAAGTGTTTTCTTTTCTTTTATCGGCATGGGAGAAACGAGCAACTCTTTTCCGTTAAGAACTTTAAGACTAACGGTTGATTTATCTGATATTCCTATCTGCTCTATAACGCTTTTGGGTATTCTTATACCGATAGAACCACCCCAAGCAGAGACCTTTGCCGTTGTTTCCATAATCATCTCTCCAATCTGTATTTGATAGTATAATAATATCATATTATTTCTATTCAGTCAACCATAATTGTCAATTGTCCTTTGTTACATTGTTAATTGTATCGACGGTCATTTCGATAAGCTCGGGGATGGGGATATTTTGTGTGCCGACAACATAATTCCCGCATTTGTTGATGGGCAGCAGTATCTTTTGTGCAGGACTTTGACCCACCGCTACAGCCATGGCAGGCGTTATCTCGCCGAGAAGAGAGTCGGCGGCAAGGATTCCCAGCGGTCCTATAATAATATCGGCATCACGGCAGTTTATAACTGCGGGATTCTCTCCTGCCGCACCAAAATCCGCCCCTGCCTTTATCATGGCTGAAGCGGCAATGCTGTTTGTTCCTATAGCATAAATAACGTATTTTCGGTCGGACATAGCCTTGTCAGAGCGTATCCGCTCGATCAGCATAGAGCCGATTCTGCCGCCCTGTCCATCGATAATTACAATTTTTTTCTTCATAACCTCTCCTTATCGGTACTGTTTTGTATCTAAATTCCCCAAAAGCACATATACTGAAAACGGGGTGTTGTTATGAATCCGTGCGAACTCAATGTGCTTATAACAGCCATATCAAACCATCTATTTGTGACACTCTCTAAAAAAGACTTCGCCTGTCTAAATATATTTCTAAGCGAACTGAGCAAATCCATGTTTGCAATGGCACTCTTCCGGGATATATGTAACAGGGAAGAGTGAGGGACAATTAACAGTTGACGGTTGACAATGAACAATGGACAGTTACGGGGGCTTGAAATTATAGAAATCTAATTCTATTTTTGCCAGCGAATTTATATTTTACAATAATTGTCAATTGTACATTGTCAACTGTTAATTGTCCGTCACCTTGGCTCTCCCTTTGGGAGAGCTGTCGGCGGTAACGCCGACTGAGAGGGCGGTAGGGTACGCACCCCTGTGCGTACCGTGTTATTGCCGACTGAGAGGGCAGTAGGGCACGCACCCCCGTGCATACCGTGTCAATTATAGCATGACTGAGAGGGCGGAAATTCTGCATTCTGCATTCTGCATTCCTCAACCCTTCATCGCCATTTGCCATTCGGTGGCGATTTGGTTGAACTTACCCGATACCTTTGTGAAGAGGTCGGTTAGGAGCGGGTCAAAATGCTTGCCTCTGCCATCGGTGATTATATCAACCGCTTCCTTATGTGAGAATGCTTTTTTATACGGACGGTCTGACACAAGGGCGTCATAGACATCGGCGATGGCCAAAAGACGTCCCTGCAAAGGTATTTTCTCCTCACAAAGACCGTGCGGATAACCGCTGCCGTCCCACTTTTCGTGATGAGACACGGCTAATATACGCGCGTGTTCTAAAAATGCGTTTTCAGATGTTCCGTTTCTTATCTTTACAATAATCTTTTCGCCGAATGTCGTGTGCATCTTGATCATATCAAACTCTTCATCGGTAAGTCGGCCGGTTTTTTTGAGAATACTGTCACGGACGGCGATTTTCCCGACATCATGGAGCTGCGACGATTGCAGAAAAAGCTCGATGTTCCATGTAAATATCTCATTCTTGTATATACCGCTCTCGATCATGGCATAGGTAAGCACCGAGAGATAATCACGGGTACGCTCGATATGACCCCCGGTAACATAATCTCTACGCTCGACAAGCTCCGCCATGGTTTTAAGAACGGCGTTTTTCATCTCAAGTACAATCTTTAATTTTGATTCAACGCTTTCGTACAGATCCAAATTATAGCTCTGGAGTTTTGATTTTTGCGATACGGCAAGGATGTGCAGTTCGATTCGCTTATGTAACAGGGCCGAAGAAAAGGGTTTGGCGATATAATCACTCGCTCCCAAGGACAATGCCCTGATTTCGTTCATGGTATCGCCGGCCGCCGTCAGGATTATCACGGGGATTTCGTTGGTATGTTCGTTTTCTTTTAGCCGGGATAGTGTATCGTACCCATCGGTATCATCGGCCTCTATATCAAGCAGGATAAGATCGGGCAGATTGTTTTGGATCGCTTCAAACAAATCCTTGCCTGACCTCAAACTCACTATAGTATAATATTGCTCAAGAAATTCCTTGCATGATAACATATCAGATAATCCATTATCCACAAGATATATAGTTTTATTCTCCATAAAACTCGCCTTTCCAAAAAAACTGTATAACCATTCTACCACAAAGCGAATTGGTTTTCAATAGGTTTTTAGGTTTTTTTATGTTTTTCACGAGAAAACACCCGCCCTTGGTCATCCGTGGTTGTCGCCAACTGAGAGGGCGTTTCGCAGCAGACCACCCCGTCAAACACTATCGCAACTTTGTTGCGAGTGTTTGCCACCCCCCCCCCGAGGGGCATTGGAAATTATAGTACGCCA
>WRME01000076.1 GCA_009777275.1 Oscillospiraceae bacterium | reverse complement strand
GGCGGTGTACATATCCGACAACGCCATCGAATCTACATATGAGTGCGGCTCTGCTCTGCGTAGCATTGTGGCCGTTCTGCCGCTTAGCGTGATGGGGATTTGCATCATATCAGCCGCCTTTTGAGCGGCGGTATCGCTGTCAACTATGATCAGCGCCAATCCGCCGTCCGCCATTGTTTGGCTCAAAAGCTCAGCCGCAGAATCATTGCAGCTGCCCGCATCTATTATGAGAGCGTCACCGTCTCCGGTAAAGGTCATTCCCGCCATACCAAGAGCCGAATATGCGGCACATTCCGCCTTTCCTGCAAACCGTGCGTCAAACCGCTCCGGATATTCAGGTTTGGACGGGAGATTATCTTCCGATCGTTCCCAGCGGCCGTCAAGACTGCTGTCGAACCTGAGAGCATCACGCATGGCGTCAACCATAGCAAGCGGACGGCACTCGTCAAGAGCAGGATCGAATCCCGGATTGAGCGTACCGACATAGGGCGGGATACGCTCGATATAGAGACCGGGACGTCCCTCTATATGATTATCGAAAAACACGCCGTCCTCAAGGTCGGGAAGACGGGAAAAATCGGAGTATCCGTAAGGCAGATGCTCCATACCGAACCACACAAGCTCGCTGGGTGAGAAATAGGCCAATCTCTTGCCGAAAGAGCGGATGTTGTCATATAGGTCTATGCCCAGCGCTTGGGCTCGTCCCTTGTAGCTTTCAAATGCTTTTTCTCCATTGAAGACCGACAGCTGCTCAGGACGGGCATAGTAGGAGCCGCCGTTTTCTCCGACAACTATCGGCTTTGTTATGTGATCGAGATTGGGAGGAGTTCCGTGGCCGTAATGCTTGCTCCAGACGGGCAGAGTTCCTCGCAGATCCTGATCACCGTCGCAGGTGATAAAGGGACGTGTCGTATCATTAAGACGGGTGCGGTTCCCAAGCTCGAATAGTTTTGCGTAGAAGATGTCCTCGTCACGTTTGGCGGCATCGTCATAGAGGAATATAGCGAACAGTTCATTGCCGAAGCTCCAGCTGAATACGGACGGACGGTTGCGATCCCGCAGAATAAGACCGTCATAATGCGCGGCATATCGCTCCCACGCCGCTGAATCCTCAAAATTCAGACTGATGCAACTTCCGAAGATACCTGTCTCGTCCATGACCATGATACCCATCTCATCGGCAACGTCGAGAAAGATTCTCGGATGTATCTGGGCATGGAGACGGACGGCGTTTCCGCCGACGCTCTTGATCAGATTATACCAGCTTATTATAAATCTGCGGGTAAACATATAGGGGCCGAAGGGATGGCATATATCACCGACAAGGCGTACTGTTTCCCCGTTCAGCAGCATATTGCGGCCGTCTATGCCGTATTGTCTCCATCCGAATCTGACTGCATGACAGTCTGCGATTTTATCGGCCGTTTCAAGCCTTAGCAGGGCGGTATAGAGCCGAGGGCTCTCACTGTTCCACACCAGCAGTCGTCCACCAGCCTTTTCGGTCAAGGTAACGGTGATTTTGCTGTTCGGGCTTATTAGGACAACCCGCTCTGTCAGGCTCATAACAGGATCGGACAGACTGCTGCCCGGGACAGTGTGGGGGGTGGGATTTGTCCCGCCGCTCCATATATCCTCACATCCCTCGATAACGGTTGGACATATATCGCCGCTTATGGTAACCGTTTGCGGTCTGTCGGTGTCGTTACGCAGTGTTATGTCCATCTCGAGAGTATCGGTATCGAGCAGAGGACGAATGTACAGATCCTCTGTGCAGACAGAGGGTAAGGCAAGCAGGTATACATCGTTCCATATTCCCGCAAGATTCTGGGTGTTTGACCCATGTGCATAGGTTGTCCGCATTTTTTTATATTTGGTGCTCTGGTTATCAAACAGCCGCTGATGCCTAACCCCGACAAGCAGCTCGTTCTCACCGTCTTTGATCAGGTCTGTTATATCAAACTCGAATGGTAACCATTGGTCAAAATGGCTTCCTGCGTGTTTGCCGTTGATATATACATCGGCATGACCCGCAACAGCCTCAAAATGCAGGATGATACGGGTGTTTGAATCTGCACCCGAAAAGGATGTAAATGTTCGGCGTAACCATCCCATTTCAGTGCCTTCCCACGAATGGGGATAGCTTGGATAGTATACAGAATCGGGGGTGTATTTCTGATCTTTTTTGGATCTGTCGGGACGTCCCGGCCCCCATACGTTACCGTTCCAAGGTGAGGGTATGTATATGGGTGTGTCGCTGTATCCTGACGGATCGGGCATCGGGAGCGATGGCGGAGTTCCTGTGTTCCGCTTGTAATCTTTCGGGATCGGGACAGGCTGAAACTGCCATCTTCCGTTGAGGCATTGCTGTTTTCGGCAGGTCTCCTCCTCTTTGGTCAGCCACATCTTGTCAGGGGCGAAAACTGCACTGTTGACCGTTTTGTTTCTCATCACAAATATCCTTTCCGGTTTTTATTTTTTCAAGAAATATCTCAGCCCTGTGTAACGCAGGGTTTTTACGTTATTTTTGGTCATATACTCTACCCGCTCGGCCGATCCTACGATAATGACCAGTTTTTTAGCCCGTGTAACGGCGGTGTAGAGCAGATTGCGGAAATAGAGCTTGTCATATCCGTCAAGCAATGGCAGGATAACGGCGTCAAACTCGTTACCCTGGCTCTTATGCACGGTTATGGCATAGGCAAGCTCAAGTTCCTTGAGTTTTTCGAGAGGATACTCTGTCATTCTTCCGTCAAAATCTATCAGCATAAGACCGCTCTCGGGTGAAATAGAGCCGATAATGCCGATGTCACCGTTGAATATGCCCGATCCCTTTTCTTCATTGACGGTCCAGTCTATATCATAGTCGTTACAGTTCTGCATGACCTTGTCCCCCTCTCGGAAGACTGTGTCGAAAAAGCGGAACTCACGCTTGTTTTTAGAGGGCGGGTTGAGATTGGACTGCAAAATCCCGTTAAGATTGTTGATTCCGAGATTACCCTTTCTTGCGGGGCAGAGAACCTGAATACCGCTGATGGGATTGAATCCATAGGTTTTGGGCAGACGCCGCACGGCAAGTTCGGCTACTGTTTTGGCCGCCTCATCGGCGTTTGTTCGGCTTAAAAAGAAAAAGTCGCTGTCTTTGTTATCGAGAACCGGGGTCTGGCCGCCTACTATCATATGAGCGTTTGTTACAATCAGGCTGTTGAGCGACTGTCTGAATATCTCCTTGAGTTCGACAATCGGTATACTGCCGCTCTCGATAAGATCACGCAGGACATTACCCGCTCCGACAGATGGCAGCTGATGATGGTCTCCCACCATAACAAGACGGCAATCGGGCCCAAGCGCCTTTAACAATCCGGTAAAGAGCAATGTATCTACCATAGACATTTCGTCTATTATCACAACATCGCTTGTGAGGGGTGAGTTCTCGTTCTTGCCGAATCCATCCCGCTCAAAGGATGCCTCCAAGAGTCGGTGCAATGTCTGTGCCGTCCGTCCCGTTACCTCGGCCGCCCGTTTGGCGGCTCGTCCTGTCGGAGCGGCTATTGATACGGTCAGACCCTGCTGTTCGTATATCGATATGATTCCGCAGAGTGTCGTGGTCTTTCCTGTTCCCGGCCCTCCTGTGAGTATCATAACATTGCTCGACTGGGACATTTTAATGGCCTCACGCTGGAGCTTTTCGTATTTTACCCCGCTTGATTCTTCTTCAATCTCGATAAGCGTATTAATATGCTCATAAACATTATCGCTATCACCAACCATAGAGCTGAGTTTGCTTGCTATATAGGTTTCTGCGGCATAATATTCAGGCAGGAATATATATTCCTTTGGTCTGCCTATTTTGTTTAGACCGAGATCAAGTATCAATGCCGTTATAGCATCGAAAATGTCATCCTTGTCGATCTGCAGGAGTGCTTGTGCCGCCTGTATCAGCTTTTCTTTCGGCAGGGCGGTGTGACCGTTGCTGAGATTGTGGCTCAAAACATGGATGATTCCCGCCTTTACCCGGGCAATATTATCGGGTTCTATCTGCAGTTGCTGCGCTATTGCATCGGCCTTTTCAAATGATAGACCGACATCGCCGCAGCAGAGGATATAGGGATCCTCTCCGATAAGCTCGACGGCATCATCTCCCCAGAGTTTCCATGCCTTTGTGCTGTATGCAGGTGAAATAGCAAACTTCTCGAGAAAGAGCATCACTGACCTTGCTCCGAAGAGTTTCTTCAGCTCCTCTGTAAAGCGTTTCGCCTTGGCAGCCGAAATTCCCTCAACCTCGCTCAAACGGTGGGGTTCCTTCTCCATGATCTCAAGGGATCTCTCCCCGAATTTGTCTACAATAGCCTTGGCGGTTGATTTACCGATGCCCTTTATCACACCCGACGCAAGATACTTTCGTATAGCTCCTGCAGTTTTGGGCAGGGTGCGTTCATAATAGCCCGCCTTAAACTGCCGCCCGTATGACGGATGGATAATAAACTCACCCGTAACGCTCAGTTTGTCCCCCGCACAAACGGCAGAGAGCGGACCGACAACGCAGATCAGCCTGTCGGATGTCTCAAGCTCAAGCACGCAAAAGTCGGTCTGTTCATTCTTATATATGATGGAATCAACCGTTCCCTCAAGATTTGTTTCTACATTTTCCGCTATATTCATTATATCCATCTAAAATGCTATTTCATCGGCAATGTTGTAGAGTTCGTGGTCAAATTCTTTTTTCATGCTGAGTGCCTCGTGTATATCAAAATCGACAACCCTGTTGCTCTGAAGACCGACAACACGATTGACCTTACCCTCTTCTATGAGCTTTACGGCATGGTACCCCATCTGGCTTGCGAACACCCTGTCCCGAACAGAGGGATTACCTCCCCGCTGAACATGACCGAGTATGGTCGCGCGGGATTCTACGCCGGTAGCATTCTCAAGAAGGGCCGCTATCTCGGTTACATTGCCAATACCCTCTGCGACAAGGACGATAAAGTGCTTTCTCCCCAGCCTTTGAGCAAGTTTGATCTTCTCGACAATTATACCTATCTCGTATTTTATCTCGGGAATGATTATATAGCTCGCCCCGCAGGCAATCCCCGTGTGGAGCGCAATATGTCCTGCATGACGTCCCATAACCTCGATAACGCTGCAGCGGTAGTGCGACTGGGTTGTATCACGCAGCTTGTCTATCATTTCCATAGCTGTATTCATAGCCGAATCAAAACCTATGGTATATTCGGTACACTGAATATCGTTATCTATAGTTCCGGGTATTCCGATAACGGGAATACCCCTCTCGGCTATATCCCGTCCGCCCTTAAAGGAGCCGTCTCCCCCGATGACAACCAGACACTCTATGCCGATGTCCATGCAGTTTTCCTTTGCTTTCTGCATTCCTTCCTCGGTTGTGAACTCGGGACAGCGAGCCGTTCTCAGCAGGGTTCCTCCCCTGTGAATAATACCCGACACCATGCGGATACTCATGTCTACCATCTCGCATTTGATAAGTCCGTTGTAACCCCGATAAACCCCAAACACCTTGTAATCATGCTTGAGAGCGCTTCTCACAACGGCTCTGACAGCGGCATTCATTCCCGGGGCATCTCCCCCGCTGGTAAGAACGCCGATAGTTTTTTGTGGCATTGTAAAACTTCCTCCGTATTTTTTATGAATATGTATCATCCTATATCATTCTACACCCCATGCGGCAAATTGTCAACTGTTAATTGCAAGGGCGTGTATTTTTCTCCGCAAATATATTGCATTTTTCGAGCAAACATGATAATATAACATTATACATAGAAAGAGGTGTTTGATTATGAATGAGATTCGTGAATATATCTGCGAAATCGGCCGCAGGATCTATGCCAACGGTTTTGTGGCGGCGAATGACGGCAATATCAGCGTGAAGGAATCGGATGATGTTTTTTACACAACCCCTACCGGAGTGTCTAAGGGGTATATGACCCCCGATATGATTATCAAGGTTGACTGCAATGGAAAGACCCTCGAGGGCAGGCTGCGGCCGTCATCTGAGATAAAGATGCACCTGCGTATCTATAAAGAGCGTCCCGATGCCGCAGCTGTCGTACACGCCCATCCCCCGACTGCAACGGGGTTTGCGGTAGCAGGTATTCCGCTTGACAAACTGACCATGCCTGAAGCGGTAATATTCTTAGGCACCGTCCCGCTTGTACCATACGGAACACCATCTACAGAAGAAATACCAGACGCACTGTCGCCGTTTTTGCAGAGATACGATGCCTTTCTGCTGGCTAACCACGGTGCGCTCACAATAGGATCGGATCTGACATCGGCATACTTTAAGATGGAGACGCTCGAGCATTATGCCAAGGTGTCTCTGACCGCTCGTCAATTGGGCGAAGAGCGTGAGCTTGCAGAAGAAGAGATAGCAAAACTCATAGAGGTGCGAAAGGCATTTAACGTACCTGGAAAAAATCCGTTAATCCATTAATAATATGAATGAGGTATAGTGTTATGAAAAAGGTACTGGCTTTTGATTTAGGCGCGTCTAACGGACGGGCGATTCTTGGGACAAGCAACAACAATGGCATAACTGATCTCACTGAGATACACCGATTTGCCAACACGCCTGTCGCTATAAACGGACGGCTCTATTGGGATGTTCTGGGTTTGTTCAGCGAGATTATGACAGCGCTGTCAAAATGCGCCGCCATGGGACATTCCGACATAGCATCCATAGGAATCGACACATGGGGAGTGGATTACGGATTGCTTGATAAAAACGGGCATTTGATCGCAAACCCAAGACACTACAGAGATCCGAGAACCATAGGAATAGTCGGCAGACTTGCCGACAGACTTCTTCCGCAGTATCTGTGGAGCCAAACCGGAAACCGGCCCGCAGAGATAAACACCGCCTATCAGCTGGCCTCCGAACCCCTGCCCAAGGATGCCGGCAAACTCCTGTTTATGCCTGATTTGCTGGCGTATTTTTTGACAGGCGAAATGTGCTGTGAAAAAACAATACTATCCACATCACAGCTCTATGATTTTAGCAGGAACGAGTTTTGCCAATCTATTTTGGACGGCATAGGCGTTACCGAGGATCTTTTCCCGCCCGTTACCGAGCCGGGAACCGTGATCGGAACACTCACACGGGATATTGCGGCAAAGACGGGACTTCCGCAGATTCCTGTGATAGCCGTTGCAGGACATGATACCGCTTCGGCATTTGCGGCCGTTCGGTTGCCGAAAAACTCCGCCTTTATCAGCTGCGGCACATGGAGCATTGTCGGGATTCTCTTAGACGAGCGGCTGACATCAACTGAGGCCTTTGCGGGAGGATTCACCAACGAAATCGCATACGGGGGTAAAACCCGTTTTATCAAAAACATCACGGGGTTGTGGATAGAACAGCAGTGTATAGAAAGCTGGAGGAAACAAGGTCAGGATGTATCCTATGACATTCTCGATGCCGAAACGGCGGCATCCGATACCGATATTATCATAGACCCCACCGACCCGCTCTTTACCGCTCCTCCCGATATGCCCGCCGCAATAGCGGAATATTGCCGCAACACAGGACAGCCCATTCCCGCAAGCAGGGGTGAGTATCTCTCCTGCATAATCCGCAGTCTTGCCGCCGAGTATAACAGAACCGTCACAGCCATAGAATCTCTCACGGGGCAGAATATAGATACTATATACATAGCAGGCGGAGGGGTTAAAAACAAACTGCTCTGCAAATACACAGAGCAGTCTACAGGCAGAAGGGTCGTCATCGGACCCGCAGAGGCAACAGCCATGGGGAACGTGACGATACAATTAACAGTTGACAATTGACAGTTGACAGTTACTCCCTCTCCGTCACGCCCTTGGCGTGACACCTCTCCCAGAGGGAGAGGCAAGGTGACACACCGACTTATTCTCGATAAATATAGTTGGGACGGAGTATTTGAACTCGTATTTTACGTCACAACCCATGCCGCCTTTTTGGTATATATCTATCATGGTCTTGGCGGCTAATCTGCCGATGCCGTAGAGATCCTGTTTCATCACGGTCAGGGGCGGATCCAGCTTGCCGCCTGATTCATACCCGTCAAAAGAGCAGATAGAAATATCATCGGGTATTCGCAAGCCTTTATTTTACAGCTCGGGATAACAACGCTCGGCAATCGAATCGTTAGAACAGACTATAGCGGTAATGTCGGGGTGATCGGTTAGCAGGTCGTTGAGAATCACCTTAACGCCCTTGAAATCGTAGGCATAATCCTTGATATATGTATCATTTATCTCGATAGCATTGTCTTTTAGGCAATCGAGAAATCCCTTTTTACGCTTGACGATTGTATCGCCGAATGAGTCGCCGTATGACAGGTACCCGATCTTTCTGTGGCCCTTGTCCACGACATACCGGGTCAGATCATACATTCCGAAATAGTTGTCCGAAACAACGCTGTTTACGGGGCATCCTCCAAATTCTTTGTCCAACAGAATTAGGGGGATTTTGTTTTTTATTATTTCTTTGTATCCTCGGCATCCGTCGGTTGAATTAGGCGGATAGCAGAATATTCCGTTGGGATTCAGCTTTGAAAGATAGCACAAAAAGGCATCGTAGTCTTCGGACAGCGATGTTTTTTCTCCGTCAAGTTTATCGATAAAAAAGAATGAGAATAGATACTTGTTCCTTGCCATTTCCTCCTCTATCCCGTGGACGAATTTGAACATCTCGCTGTCTCTGTAGGGCATTACGATAAAAAAGTTCGGGGGTCTTACGGCGGGATTTATGCCGCCCGCATTGATAAAGGTACCCCGTCCTGAGATTCGGTAGACGACCCCCTCGCTCACCAACTCCTGCATGGCTCTGCGGATGGTCACCCTCGAAAACCCGTACTGCTCGGCAAGTTCGGTTTCTTTGGGCAGCGCTTTCCCGGGAATATAAACATTCTGCGTGATTTTGTATTTTATATCATTAATCACCAGTTCAAACTTTTTATCCATACTATACACCCCGCTATGATATTAGCATAGTTAATGTGATATGTCAATGGTATCAAACCACCCCGTCAAACACTATCGCAACTTTGTTGCGAGTGTTTGCC
>WRME01000075.1 GCA_009777275.1 Oscillospiraceae bacterium | reverse complement strand
AGGGAGAGCCAAGAGTGTCCTATACAAATTCTGTGGGTGTCCTTGCCTCTCCCTTTGGGAGAGGTGTCATGCGTTAGCATGACGGAGAGGGCGTGTCGATAATCGGGATTTGAATGGTTACAGAGTATTAATATAAAAAATAGATGATCGTAGGAGGAATTAGAATGACACAAGACATATTAAAAATTATGAACGAAAATCCCGTTAATCCGACAAAGGTGCATGAATTGACCGTCAAGATGAATACGGTTGACATAGCCGATGCCTTTGAACTGCTCAGCAAGGAAAAGATTGTCGGAATGTTCAGGCTGCTGCCCAAGAGCATAGCGGCCGATGTTTTTTCCTATATAATTCCAGAAAAGCAGCAGATAATCGTAGAGGCTCTCACCGATACCGAGGCGGGTAGGATCATAGACGAGCTTTTTGTCGATGACGCCGTTGATTTCATCGAAGAGATGCCCGCAAATGTCGTCAAACACGTCCTGCAGACTGTAAATGCCGACAAACGCAAGATAATAAACCAACTGCTCCAGTATCCTGAGGATTCTGCGGGTACCATAATGACCACCGAGTATGTAGATCTCAGGGAAAACCATACCGTCAAAGAAGCCTTTGATTATATAAGAAAAACAGGTGTTGATAAGGAAACCATCTACACCTGCTATGTAATACGATTCGACAAGGTTTTGCTGGGAGCCGTCTCGGCAAAGACACTCATGCTTGCCGATCCGTCCGACAAGATCGGCGACATCATGGACACCCATCTGATCTTGGCTCAGACCACCGATGATCAGGAAGAAGTATCGGCATTGTTTACAAAATACGGACTCATTTCACTACCCGTAGTTGACAAGGAACAGCGGCTTGTCGGAATAGTTACCGTTGACGACATCGTTCAGATTATCGAAGAAGAGACAACCGAAGACTTTGAGAAGATGGCGGCTATAACCCCGTCGGAGGATCCGTATATGAAAACAGGGGTGATAAAGCAGTCCCGCAACCGCATCCCCTGGCTGATGATCCTCATGCTTACCGCAATAGTTACCGAGGCGATTATATCAAGCTATGAACGGGCTATTATGGTTGTTCCTGTATTAGGAGCGTTTATCCCCATGCTTATGGATACGGCGGGAAACGCAGGAAGCCAGACATCTGTGCTTGTTATACGCGGAATGGCTCTAGGCGAGATACGCACCGGAGATATATTGAGGGTTCTGTGGCGTGAAATACGGGTAGGCGTATTATGCGGACTGGCTCTCGGCGTTGTAAACTTTGCTAGGGTGCTTATCACAAACAGCGGCAACTATATGCTCAGCCTGACCGTAACGGTATCACTGATCGCTACCGTTATTATCGCAAAGAGCGTTGGGGCAACGCTGCCGATTATAGCCAAAAAACTCAGGCTCGATCCGGCCGTCATGGCATCCCCCGTTATCACCTCAATAGCCGATGCCAGCGCACTGTTTATCTATTTCGGCATCGCAACCCTGTTCTTGAGGATATAGGAGGGGTAAGATATAGCTCCCTCACGATAACCGCTTATCGAGTTTCAGAGCCTGTCTTACTATGTTAGCCAGCTCAAAATCCACCATGCTGTGTATTACCGTTCCTAATCCTACTAACAATATAACAGCACGCAGGTATCCGGAGCTGTAATATCCTTCATTCATCTTTCCGCCCCAATAGAATATGCTAACTACAACAACTTCGCTTATCGCATGGAGTGCCGCTATGCAAAAAGAGAACACACGGAGAGCAATATCCGATTTTTTGGTCTTTAGTACCTTTTTAAAATAAATCGCACCCATTACAGCGAAAACGATGTGGGTTGCCGCTCTTAACACTATCACAGGAGGATACCCTCCTAAAAAGAATCCCAGTGTAGTTCCGCTCGCTACCGCCGCCGCCATAGCAGGAGATATAAACATAGCGATAAATATAGGAACATGGCTCGCTAATGTGTATGAAGCAGGCTCCCAAACAATCTTAAAAGGAAATGGCAAAAACATAGGAATGGCAATCCCTATGGCTATAAGCAATCCCGCTATGTTCAGTTTTAACACTCTGTTATTTCTCATTGTTAGTCATTCCTTATCAAATAAACTCACCATACACACGATACATCGTATTTTTTAATATGTTCATCTTTAGTTATAATAGTCATATTTTCGCAGATAGCTGTTGCGATTATTAAACGGTCAAAGGGGTCTCGATGAATATAAGGGAGACGTTCAACTATTTCGATATGTTCAGGTAAAATCATAACAATATTAATGGGGTTTTTATTAATCGCAGAAAGAAATAGTTTTACTCCGCCGGAAAACTCGATAAATTTGCCAACACTGCGTTTGATTGCAACCTCCCAAGCCGAAGCCATGCTGATGTATAATTTGTTGTTTTCATCGAGCAAATATTTTTTTGCAGTATATGACAAATTTTCATGCTCGTTAAACAACCATAATGCGGTATGAGTATCAATCAATAGATTCATTCCATATACTCCCTAAAGTCATCGAGCGGTGCATCGAAATCACTTGATATTCTATACTCACCACGCAAACACCCGAACATTCTTTCTCTTTCATTTGTTAGAATATCTTTTTTTGTTGGTTCAAGAAAAGTAATAACAACTTCACATTCTTCTTTTACAGGAATAGACCCCATAAACTTAAAATTCGCTCCATCGTATATAGCTTTAACGGCATACATAAAAATCATCCCTCTCGTATAATCATAACACAATAATCCCTTGCCGTCAATCTCCTTTTATTTCCGCTATTTTGTCCCTGAGATATGCAGCGTGTTCAAACTCTAACATTCTTGCGGCGGTTTTCATTTCGGCGGTGAGTTTTGTTATGAGAGCTTCCTTTTCTTTGATGGTCAGCTTGATTCCCGTCTTCTTTTCGGTCTCTTCTTTGGTAGAGATTTCGATAATATCCCGAACTCCCTTTATTATGGTGGTGGGCGTGATTCCGTGGTCTTGGTTATACTTCAGCTGTTTAGCTCGGCGGCGTTCGGTCTCCTTGATTGCCCGCTCCATAGACCCGGTTACCGTGTCGGCATACATAATCACCCTGCCGTTGCTGTTTCTTGCCGCCCTGCCTATACTCTGCACCAGCGATGTTTCCGATCGCAGAAATCCCTCTTTATCGGCATCGAGTATGCAGACAAGCGAAACCTCAGGCAGGTCAAGCCCCTCACGCAATAGATTAATTCCGATAAGAACATCAAACTCTCCGAGCCGCAGACTGCGAATAATCTCCATCCTTTCGATGGTATCAATATCATAGTGCATATAGCGGGCTTTAATGCCCGTGTTTTTTAGGTATTCGCTCATGTCCTCCGCCATTTTTCTCGTCAATGTCGTAATAAGAACCCGCTCTTTTTTCTCGGTAGTGAGATTTATCTCACTGATTATATCCTCTATCTGCCCCTCTATCGGACGTATCTCTATTTTGGGATCTACAAGTCCGGTCGGACGTATGACCTGCTCGGCCATTTTCGTGCTGTTTGTCCGTTCGTATTCGGCAGGGGTTGCACTAACATAGACAACCTGATTCAGCTTGGAGTTAAACTCATCAAAATTCAGCGGACGATTGTCGAAAGCAGACGGCAGTCTGAACCCATAGTCTATAAGCACCCTTTTGCGAGAATGATCCCCGCCCCACATCCCCCGTATCTGAGGGAGCATAACGTGGGATTCGTCCACAAACATCAGGAAGTCCTCGGGAAAATAGTCAAGCAGGGTATAGGGTACACTTCCTGCGGGACGCCTTGCCAAAACCCTTGAGTAGTTCTCTACCCCGGAACAATATCCAAGCTCCGTAAGCATTTCTATGTCATACATAGTACGCTGTCGTATTCTCTGCGCCTCTATGAGCAGCTCGTTTTCCCTAAAGTATTTCTCCCTTTGCTCGAGTTCTTCTTCTATATCCTTAACGGCATCCCGAATGGTTTCTTCGGGTACTATAAAATGAGTAAAGGGATGGATGGCCGCATGGCTCATAACCTTGTTTACATTTCCGGTCAGTGTGTGTATCTCGCTGATCCGTTCTATCTCATCCCCGAAAAACTCTACACGGATGGCGTTTTCATTCGAGAAAGCGGGGAATATCTCGATAACATCCCCTCGCACACGGAACTTCCCGCGTGTAAAACTCATATCATTCCGTTCGTATTGCAGCTGAACCAGTTTACGCATAACATCATTACGCTTTTTGGTCATACCCGTTCTGAGAGCAAGAACCATATCCCGATAATCCTGCGGACTTCCCATATTATAAATACAGGAGACACTTGCCACTATTATAACATCTCTCCGCTCGGTAAGAGCGGAGGTGGCGCTGTGTCTCAGGCGGTCTATCTCATCGTTGATAGCGCTGTCCTTTTCGATAAATGTATCGGTGGAGGGTATATATGCCTCAGGCTGATAATAATCGTAATAGCTGACAAAATACTCAACAGCGTTTTGTGGGAAAAACTCCTTAAACTCACTGCACAGCTGTGCCGCCAATGTTTTATTATGAGCAAGCACAAGCGTAGGACGATTTACCCGCTCGATAACATTTGCCATGGTAAAGGTCTTTCCCGTGCCTGTCGCCCCAAGCAAAACCTGATGCCTGTCGCCCCGCTCTATACCATTGACAAGATCATCAATAGCCTTAGGCTGATCCCCGCTCGGAGTAAAATCTGATACTAATTTAAACATGATACCTCTTTTGTTATTAATTATTCAAACTTCGATTGTTGTCATGCCCTCTCCGTCGCCCTCTCCGTCATGCTAACGCATGACACCTCTCCCAAAGGGAGAGGCAAGGTGATGGACAGAATTTGCGATAACCACGGGAAAAACACCCGCATCCAAAACCACGGATGACCGAGGGCGGTCATCCGTACAGACCACCCCGCCGCTGCGGCGGCACCCCTCCCCAGAGGGGAATGACGGACAATTAACAATTTACAATGAACAATGGACAGTTATGGGGGCTTGAAATTATAAATAATTGTCAATTGTACATTGTCAACTGTTAATTGTCATCGGGGAGGGGTGGCAAACACTCGCAACAAAGTTGCGATAGTGTTTGACGGGGTGGTCTGTAGAGGCGATCGCAAAGGCGGGTGTTTTTCATAACAAAAAGACGCACAATGTGCGTCTTTTGCAGGTACATAGAATCGCTGTGTTATTTTGCTTCGGCGATTGCATCTACAGGGCAGGCAGCGGCACAAACGCCGCAGTCGATACAGGTATCTTTGTCGATAGAATATTTACCGTCACCCTCAGAAATGCAGCTTACAGGGCATTCGGATTCGCAGGCTCCGCAGCTGATGCAATCATCATTGATCATATATGCCATTATTACACACCTCCTTTGATTGTTATTTTGTGGTTGCGGACGGTCAAAGACCGTCCCTACAGGATCTGCGGACGGTCGAGGGCGACCGTCCCTACTCTTTTTCTAAATCCTTTAACGCCTTCATTTCGGCTGAGTCTACCTTGATAACGGTGTCTCTGATTATTCTAATGTCCTTTATATTGAATGTATGGGGAGCGGCATCGGCGTTTCCGTCAATCTTGACACGGTAGGTGCCGGTAAGCAGATTCAGATCAACAACATTTCCCTTGCCATCGGGCGTTTCGACATATGCCCCCAGCTTAGGCGATGTTTTGAGAAGCTCCTCATAGACATTCTGCTCGTACTTTAAACAACACATAAGTCTGCCGCAGGTTCCGCTGATTTTGGTGGGATTCAGGGATAGATTCTGCTCCTTTGCCATCTTGATAGAGACGGGGTGAAAATCACCCAAAAAGGATGAACAGCAGAAGGGACGTCCGCAGATTCCAAGACCGCCCAGTAGCTTAGATTCGTCCCTGACACCGATCTGCCGCAACTCTATACGGGTGCGGAATGTGGCGGCAAGATCCTTGACAAGTTCACGGAAATCCACCCTGCCCTCTGATGTGAAATAGAACAAAATCTTGTTGTCAAATGTATATTCGACATTGACCAGCTTCATCTTTAGGTTATGCTCGTTTATTTTTTTGGAGCATATCGCAAATGCGTCCTTTTCCTTGGCTTTGTTTGCGGCGACCGTCTCTAAATCCGACGGAGTTGCCTCCCTGATGATAGGCTTGATGGCTCCGGGCAGGTTTTTGTTGGCCGATTGACGGTTCTCCAGCGCTACCGTGCCGCACTCGATACCACGAGCCGTTTCGACGATAACATGGGTTCCGTATTTAAATTTCTTTCCCTTGGGACTAAAGTAGTATATCTTGCCGCCGTTTTTAAATCTTACTCCGATTATTTCTACCATATAATTTTTCACCGGGAATGACCCGGTACCTCCTGTTGATTGTGGGCATATATATTCAGATAACTCAGCGTGAGAGCGACATTAGCGTTACCCTCCAAGGCCGAGATTATATCTTCTAACAGTATTATTATAGAGTTTATCTTTCTTCCCGTCAAGTGGTTTTGGCTGTTTATTTTTTTACCGCTCTTTTCGATGGCGTTTTTCTTGAGTTTTTCGGCTAAAATTTCACCCAGCCGTACCATGATTTTTATCGCCTGTTTGCGGTCTCCCTCCAATGCGCCGAGCAGTGAAGCGCTGCGGTATTCCTGCCCTTTTATCATGCAGACGGCTATCTCTTCGGCAATTGCATAGGACTCGTCAGGTTCGTCATGGATTTTATTGAGAGGGATATTCATGGTTCTCGACAAAATCGTAGACGGAATCGCCTTGGGATTATCGCAGGTTAGCAGGAACACGGCATAACGGGGAGGTTCCTCTAATATCTTGAGAAAGGCATTGTGGGCATGAATATTCATATTTTCTACATTAAATAGCAGATAAAACTTGTAATCGCTTTCGGTCGGTGTGACGTAAAGATCTGTTCTGATACCCCTCACCGTCTCGATATGAAAGCTGTTCTTGCCGCCGTCACCGCTGTATTCCTTTATGTCGGGGTGAGTTTGGTTAGCAAACTTCCGACAGCTTTTGCACTGACCGCAGGGTTTGTCTCCCGCCCCTGAGCAAAGGGCTGTACGGGCGAAATCCCGTGCAAAATCCCGCTTTCCCGCACCCTCTTGACCGCTGATCAAGTAGGCGTGAGAAATCCTGCCGATTGCCGCCGATTGTAAAAGCCTATCCCGATTATCCATGCTTATATCTTCTCGAATCTTTCTACATTAGTAATGAATATTGTCGCCCCGCTGACCGAGTATTCTATGTTATACGGAATGAACTCGCTCTCCTCGGACGGCTCCGACTGCACCGTCTGAACACGCTTTTTGCAGTAGAGTTTGACCGTCTTGACCAGCTCTTCAACCCTGCAATCATCAGTACAGATCATCAGAGTGGCATTACCCGCCTTTAAAAAACCTCCCGAAGAAGCAAGTTTTGTAACAAAAAACCCATCCTGTGTGAGTGCAGCAGAAACGACCGCACTGTCGTCCTTGCTTACAATGGCAAATACAAGTTTCATCGAAATCCATCCCTTCCATGCAATATTAGCATAAATAATAAAAAAATGCAATGGGGAAACGACAATTAATAATTTACAATGTACAATGGACAGTTACGGGGGAAAAACACCCGCCCTTGCGAGGGCACCCTCTTTACGAAAGAGGGCAGGGGACTGAACAATTAACAATGTACGATTAACAATGAACAATTATATTTTGTAACCTTTATGACAAAATGTTTAATTCCTTTAGCAATCATACCCAAATCAACCACGTTATTTTTGTGCATCACCCACAAAAATAGTTACAAATTGGTTACAGTTTCGGCAAACCCATAGACGGGAGATGGATTATGGTGTAGAATGATATTACAATGCAGAATGCAGAATTAAGAATGCAGAATTGTTTTTTTACCACGAAAATCACGAAAGACACGAAATGTTGTAATTTCAAGCCCCTGCCCTCTTTGGCAAAGAGGGTGCCCTCGCAAGGGCGGGTGTTTTTTTCCATTCTGCATTCTTAATTCTGCATTACAAAGGAGCTGATCCCATGAAAAAATTACTATCTCTATTCATAGTAACTATGCTGCTTATGGCGGCTATGTCGGGCTGCAGCAACAGCGATCCGGATTTGCGTGAGCCGGACGATGAGGACGAGGAGCCTAATTTCACGATTGTATATACAGATCCAGAAGAGGAAGACTGCGGGTATTGCGAGGTTTGCGACTGGTGCCTTGACGTGGATGTGGTTGAGGAGGGAGTAGACAAAGAAGAGACATCTTCTATTCAAGAGGAAAAACACATTTTTATTAATGAACATATATATTCACTTTCAGGGTTTATACTGACCACGACACAGGATGAATACCCTACCGATGTAGAAAAAATTATTTGTACACTCGAAAATCCAACAGAAAAAGAGTTGGGCTTTGGTGAGCAGTTTTATCTTGAAAGAATAGTCGATGGTAACTGGGAAAATGTACCTAGTAAAGGGAGTTTTAATCTTTTAAACCTTATATCACCCATCGGTTCAAAACACAATAAAATATACGATATAAAAAAACACTACAATCTTCCTCTGCAACCCGCAGAATATCGAATTGTTTGCGGATATTTTCATAGAGAATCCGGTATATTCACAGTTGTTACGGAATCTAATACGTTTAGAATAATATAAAAAAGAAAGGCGGACGATATATTCCTATCGTAAAAAAATGAGGGCGGTAGGGATGACCGCCCTCGGTCATCCGTGGCTATCGCAGCGGCGTGACGGAGAGGGCAACATTTCGTGTCTTTCGTGATTTTCGTGGTTGCAAATAACTGACAATTGTACAACATCCACAACTATGGCGTATAATTAATCAAAATATTTGGTGCATATTACCGCTTGACAAGAGAATCGACTTTGGTTATAATAATAAAGCTGCCTTGTAACAGGGTAGCATAATCATAATGCAGCAATCGGGAATATCGGCGTTGCTAAGACCTTAGAGCCTGTACCCGCTTGATTGCACCGTACCTTGAAAATTAAACAATATCAAAAAGAACGAATTGAACAAACCCTGTTCAATAAGAAAGTAATTCTAAGAAGACGCCAACTTAAAAGTGATTATAGCCGGCAAATGTCGG
>WRME01000074.1 GCA_009777275.1 Oscillospiraceae bacterium | reverse complement strand
CCTCTTTAGAATGGGCCCGTCCCGCAAATATATCGAGTATAAGCATGGTGCGGTCAACAACCTTGACATCGGTCACATTCTCGATATTTTTTATCTGCGTTCCGCTGAGTTCGTGGTCGAATATCAGCAAATCAACATCGTTTTGCCTGCAAAACTCCGCTGTTTCTTCCAGTTTTCCCTTGCCTATATATGTTGCGTTATCTATAGAATCACGATTCTGTACAATCTCTGCGATAACCTCCGCTCCTGCGGTACGCGCAAGTTCGGCAAGCTCGGCAAGCGACTGACCGCTGTCAAACTCCCCTGTGTCGGCACAAACAAGTACCGCTGATTGCACCATACTGTCTTTTATATTGATACACTCCTTTATAACGATCTTGTAGGGTACGCACCCCCGTGCGTACCGTCCGTTTGTGTATATCATATCATTTGATATAATTTACCCGTTTGCGGCGCTTATGGTAACCTCGTATTCACCCACTGCCCAGACAAATCCTTGTGCGGTCAGCAGAATGTTTGCTCTTACCGATGTGCTGCCGGGGCTTATCGTTTGATCCTTTAGGTCTATTTCGGCCACAAAATCCCGTGCTGTCAGTTGTTCCAACAGCTCTGCTCTGCCTGTAACCCTAACCCGCAGCACCTTTGTTGTAACACTTACGTTAAGATTATCAGGACGATTCAGGACAGAAAAGTTTGTTACATCGACCGTCTTTGTGTCATAACCCTCTCCCTCAAACAGGGCGGTCACCTCTTCGATACCCTCGATGTTTATACATCCCGTCGGCAATAGCACCTCGAATGTAAAAGGCACGCCCGGTTCGAGCTTTCTGAAATCTATTCGTCCGAGCAGTATCCTGTTGATATTGGGTGCGGCTCCGCTGCTTACCCCTATCTTTATCTCAGATTGTGTGAGTTTGATATTCAGCTCATCGGTGTCAACACCCTCGGGGATGTTGATAAATTCGATATAAAACGGCACAGTCTTTTCAAGAAAGATAGCCACGGTAATGGTGATCCGCTGATTCTCGAATATATATCTGCTGTTATCGAGTTTTGTTTCGTTTTCGTCATACAGTTCTATCTCACCGTCCAGCTGTATGTTTCCCGTAACCCCCGTCTGCTCGATCGGCGATGATACCACAACCTTGTGGATCATATCAAGGTCTGTCTGTGTTCCCTCGATGTTGATCGTACCCGGTGAGACAAGCTGAAGTTTCATATATCCCTCTTCGGGTGTTATCATATCAGAAATTATCGGTTCAAACTGCCTTGTTATAAGTCTTGCGAACACAAGCCTGATGTTAGGCTGTCGGTCGTTTTCTATAACATAGTTATTAGGATCGGGTTTTTTTGCCGTAATTATACAATCTAAAAAATGAGTTCCCTCACTGGTAACCCCTGCCGTGCTGACAACAGCGTCAAAATGACCCGCAGACAATGAGCCGACTATATGCCGCTTTCCTCTCACGGTGATAGAGACGGTTTGATCCCCGCCCTCGACTATACTCAGACCCAAGGCTCTTGCCGCTTCTTCCAGGCTGGCATTGATGGGTATATCTCTGATCACGGCATCGGTTTCGGGGCTGATAAATATAGCAACCAAAAACCATGCTATTACAGCGATAAAAAGCGAAACAAACTTTGCCGTGCGTTTGTTTTTAAACAGACTTTTTATTTGCATCAATCAATGTCCTCCTTTTTGTGGATTTATATTTATGATGGACACGGTACGCACAGGGGTGCGTACCCTACGCTTAATGGAACACGGTACGCACAGGGGTGCGTACCCTACAGGGTGGATTTATATTTTAATTATTCTTGCTCCGGCAAGTTTTGCTTTGAATATCTCGTCGGTGAGTTGTTCCCGCATTTCGGGGAGTTGGGTAAAGTCGAAGGAAAATCCATAGGCATAGGCATAGGCCGTTGAGGTGTTCTGCTTTTGTTTCCCCACGATTTTAGCAGGCAGAGTGAAGGACTTCAGCCGTGTCAGCGAAAACTCCAGTGTAAACATGGTTCCCTCAGGCTCGGTAAATCTATAGTCTGATAGCAGACGTATTCCGTTTTTGTTTATATCGGCCGAAAGAGCATTGCAGACCTGCAGTCCCTTGTATGATCTGCTTTTTTTATCAGAATACTCATAGATGTCTACAAGAGTCTTTATATCGAGACGGACGGCCGATCTGAGCGGCTTTTCGGTAATCTCTGAATCGGCCTCGAGCATAACGGTATAGTATATACCGATCTTTCTGCCCTTGCCTAAAACGGTAGATTCAAAACTGCATAACTTATCACGCACAACCACCGATACAGAGATGGATTTACCGGCATAGCTGTCAATATCATCGAAAATCTCTTGGCTATGTATCAAAAACATTCGGTTGTTCTTGTTCTCGAAAAACCGTCCTTTTAACATCGAATCCTGGTCGTCTTCAACCATAATATCAATAGGAGTTCCTTTAACAATGTGATTCAAAAGCATTATCCCGTCTCCTTTTTCTCTTTTTTCTCTTTTTTGCCTTTTTTATCAGACCTTTTAGGCTGTGATTCATCCTTAACGTGTGTAATCTGCGATTTCAGATAATCATAGAGAGAGTTCTTGTTGAATCCTCGCTTGAGTACCCCGTTTTCGGCAATAGACACCGATCCTTTTTCTTCACTCACAACAATGGTTATAGCATCCGAATTTTCGCTCATCCCGATAGCGGCACGGTGTCTGCTTCCCAGCTCTCTTGCTATATACTCCTCGTTAGAGGGTTTGGGAAGATAGCAGGCAACCGAGAGTATCCTTGCCTCTCTTATTATCATAGCGCCATCATGCAGCGGCGCCTTGTTGGTAAATACATTGCATATAAGGTCGGCGCTTACCTCTGCATCCAGCTTTATACCCGTTCTTATCTGATCACCCAGACGTATTTCTTTTTCTATTACAATCAAGGCTCCTGTTGCGGTCTTGGACATTATATCAACCGCTTTGGTGACATTTTCTATAGCGTCATTCCAAGACATGAGCAACTGCTCATTGTCGGTATGGCTAAGAAAACCGAAATGAGTCATCTTGGATCGTCCAACCCTCTCAAGGGCTCGGCGTATCTCAGGCTGAAAGAGCACGATTATAGCAACTATGCCCCACTGGAACACGTTTTCCATAAGCAGTGACATAGTCTTGAGTGATAACAGGTTAGCAAGCGCATATGACAGCAGCAGCAAGAAAATGCCTTTAGCAATCTGTGCCGCCCGTGTCTCTATAATAAGCTGTGAAACCCAATAGATTATACAGGTAACGATGAATATATCAATAACATCGTTGATTCTAAAGGTTCTCATAACGCTTAAAAACATTGTGTATATCTCCTGGATGTATAATACAACCGTCTGCAAAAATTATCATCTCCCGCTGCGATGGTGATTTGGGTTGTGGTTAATGGTTCATCTGTTATAGGGAATTGCTTTGCTTGTAGGACGAATATTGAATTTTTGATGAATGGGGGCGACTTGTGCTTTAAGATAAGCCACTCTTTCGCTTGGCGACATATCTTTTGTTGTTTCATAAAAATCGGTTCGTATCTTATTAAGTTCTGTCTCAATATTATTCTGTTTCTTCATTTTCCAACACCTCCATCGGAGTACAAATAATCACACTTCTATAACGTTCACGCGCATTGACAAGTGCGGTCATTTCTTTTGTTTTCAACCTGTTTATATGTTGAAAATTAAACGACAGTACACAGTCAAGATTATTGACTGTTGCGGTAGAAATATGTGCACTGTCAAGCCAATGTTTGGCGGGTATAATCCCCTCACGCACATACACATTTGCAAGACGGTCTGTTTCCTCACCGATTTCAAGCACATGAATATTATACCGATCAATCAACGCCATCATTTCTGTTCGTTTTGGTTCATCGGCTTTCTGTAATTCATAAATAACATATTCCGATGTATATCCCTCATATTTACCCTCGCCTATTTCTTCAAATAACCTGACGGTATCAACATGACCGTCACGATCGACATCGAAATAATAATTGAACATCGTTGTTTCAAGATACAGCTTGATAACAGCATCACCCTCTATCTAATATCATTATACCCCATCCGTAACAGAAATGCAATAGATTTTTTTGTTCTTTTTTTAACTACGAATTATTCTCTCTTAACCACGAAAGACACGAAAATCACGAAAGGTTTATTAAGGACGGTACGCACGGGGTGCGTACCCTACAGGGTTGAAATTACAAGCCCCTTGCCCTCTTTCGTAAAGAGGGTGCCGCCGCAGCGGCGGGTGTTTTTCTCTGCATAAATCCACATCCCCACAGGCTTGACATAAGCAGAATATCAGAGTATAATATTACCATGATAAATCTTCGATGATAACCGGATAATTAATCCGGAATATAAAGGAGAAAGATGAAGATGGACAAAGTTGTTTATTTACCCCAAGGTACCGGAACAGCATTGGATAATTTAAATGAACTATTGTTCAATGGATGGAGCATAGTTGAAATACACACAACCGATGCTTGTTGTTTTGTTTGGATTAAAAAAGACAAAGATGAAAAATGAAGAAGGTTAAAAAAATATTACCAACGTTAATTTGTTACGCATGAATCCATCTGAGAGGGGAGTGACGGACAATTGACAGTTGACAATGTACAATTGACAATTGCAGACGAAAGATACGACCCACAGCTCAAGTCGTTGTGGAGGACTGCTTTTCCGGCGGACAGCGGCGAGTTTGTCGATTATTTCTTTGATGTAATACGCAATGTCGGCAGAGTTTTTGCTATCGTCACAGACGGCGGTGAGATTGTATCTATGTTGTCGCTGATAGATTATGACATGAGAATAGGCGGCGATCTTCACACCGTTGGCTATATATACGGGGCGGCGACCGCTCCCGGGTACCGTGGAACGGGACGGATGGCCGAGCTGCTCGATCATACGGCCGATTGGTGCAGGGATAGCGGTTTTGCGGGGACCGTCCTTGTTCCGGCAGACGACGGTCTGCGGCGGTATTATGAAAAGCACGGATTTACCTGCAAGATCAAAATGTCACAACATACGGTCAGCGGTCTGTCGCTCAAGCAATCATCGGAGGTGTGCAGCTGCGGATTTGACCGATTTGTGCAGATGAGAGGAGAGTATCTCAGCGGTATGGATTCGGCCATATATCCAAGCCAAGAGGTCTATGAGTGCTTTTATAAAAAAAATGCTGATAAAATATTAAAAATAGGTAGACATCACTATGCTTTTTGTAGTATTATAGAAGACAAGGTGTTGGTGCGTGAAACATCTATGACCGATACAGACCGGGCGGCCGCAATAATAGCGGCTCATTTCGGGACAGACGAGGTCGGCTTTACCCGCCCTCTGAGCGATTGTGGTGATGAGATTATATATGCGCTATACCGCTCGGCCGGAGTTGATATACCCGATGATATATACATGAATCTTATGATAGACTGGTGATAGCTATGCAAACGGCACAACTCAAAGAGCAGCTAAGACAAAAGTACAAAGAAATCCGCACCAACCTAACCGGAGAACAGAGATTGGCTCTCGGCAATGAGATATACAGAAACCTCTTTAATTTTACCGAGTACAGATCTGCAAAGCTGGTGCTGACATATTATTCGACAAAGTTTGAACCGGAAACCCGTGTTATTCGCATAAACCGAAACCACGCCGGCAGGAATATAGCCTTTCCCCGTTTTGACAGGGAGGGCATGATGGAGTTTTATTACACAACCTGTTTCGGCGATTTTGAAGAGGGGGACTATGGAATAAGGGTACCCAAAAGCGACTGCCGAAAGGTTGAGGATTTTGACAATTCGGTGTGTATCGTTCCCGGACTTGCTTTTGACAAACAAGGATACCGATTGGGATACGGCAAGGGGTATTATGACAGATTCCTGCAAAACTACAACGGATTCAAGATAGGTCTATGCTACTCGGAATGTATGGCGGAATCACTGCCGCGCGAACAACACGACATCGCCGTTGATGTTGTTGTGACTGATAAGATTGATGAATGATTTTATGAGTTAAGCGAGATCATGTTTTTGCCGTATTTTTCAGCATACCGCTCTATATCAAGAACGATGAGACAGATTATTGAATCGGCATTGTTTATGGTTGTTTCGGCAAATGAAGCGGGGATCGGAATCTCATTTCCATCTTCCAGTTCGTCAAGAATCCAACCGGAAGCGGCATCTACCGCCATTTCGATAGCCTGTACCATATTATCTCCTTCTGTTGTGCATCCAGGTAAATCCGGAACAACCACGGTATAACCATTGTTGCTTTCATGCGGATAAAAACAAGCGGGATATACTAATTTCATAATAAACCATTCCTTCTTAATTTTTTATTTTTAACAATAGAAAATTTGCCAAACAAGCTCATTTTATACCCGCTTGTTTCAATATAGATTTCACGGTATCAATATGCAAATCCCTACCATGGTATGGTATAGTTACTTTTCCGATTTTAAAATGATGAATATATTGGTAGTGAGAGCCTTTGATGTTTTTTAGAAACCAACCATCATCTAATATTATGCCTTCAATTTCTTTAAACTTCACCACATCACCCCTGATATATTTGTAATGAGGTTATTATAACATTTATTATATGCGTTGTAAATACTTAACCCGAAAATTTCAAATTTTAAGGAGTTTTAACTATGGATGATAATTTGATAATCAGCTCAGATTCTTCCGATTCGGATGTTCCTGAGGTGACCAAGCCTGAATTTAAGATGAAGATCGATGATTACGATGAATTTCCGGAGCATATTCCGGAGGAATCTAAGGCTAAGGTAAAAATCAAGAAGACCAAAAAGGACAGGGGAGTTGTCGGAGGGATAATTCTCGCCGTGTCTGTTCTTGCTGTGTCCGCCTTGTTATCCTGGCTTGTGTGGTCGGGTCTTGACGATGTTTTGGGCATGACAAGATCCGAGAGGATAGTGATTGTCGAGATTCCGCCAAGCTCAACCGTTAGAGATATTGCCCGCATATTAAAGGATGAAGAGATTATAAAATACGAGTGGCTCTTCAGGATGGTATCGAAAATGCGTGAAGCCGATATGAACTATCACCCGGGCAGGTTTGATCTAAATCCGGGGATGGCATATGACGAGATGATCGATAAAATGCAGCAGGCGGGGCAGGATAGCAGCTTTATAGTAGAGGTTACCCTTATCGAGGGCGAGACCTTGCGGGAGTTTGCCGTAAAGCTGAGAGAAAGCGGAGTTATCGGCAACATAGACGAGTTCTTGGATATAATAAATAAAGAAAACTTCGGGTTTGAATTTGAGAACGAGATAACAAATCCCACATGGAAATATAACCGCAAGGAGGGCTTTGCCTTCCCCGATACATACAAGTTTTACAAAAATGAATCCCTCAGATCGGTTGCGCACAGATTTCTTGAGAATTTTGATAAGAAAGTAACGGCAGACATGAGAAACAGGGCTGCTGAGCTTGACCTGACCCTTGAGGAACTCGTGATTTTGGCATCCATCATCCAGGGCGAAGCCAACAACCCGACCGACATGGCTATGGTTTCGGGGGTGTTTCACAACAGGCTGAACAACGCCTCCCAATTTCCGAGATTCGAGTCCTGCGTTACCCGTGATTATTGCACCGATCAGATCAAGCCCTTTGTCGATAATCAGGAATATGACAAATACATCATGGCATATAACACATATAACTTTGACGGGTTTCCCGTTGGCGCTGTAAATAATCCCGGTCTTGATGCCATCAATGCCGCTCTAAACCCCACCGAATCAGAGTTTTTCTTCTTCTACTCAGATTCTGTCGGCAAGATATACTACGCCAAAACCCTCAGGGAACACGAGGAGAATCAGAGAAGATATAAATAGTATTCACGGCATTAACAGCCGCACCGCTAACGCGCTTAGTATGAACCCCGCCGCATCCGATGCCAACGCACAGGGTATCGTGAATCGGGTTTTGGTGATCTTGAGCGAACCGAAATAAACAGCGATAACATAAAATGTCGTCTCTGTAGATCCCTGTATAACGCTTGCGACCCTGCCGATAAAGCTATCGGCGCCATGCTCTGTCAATATATTTTCATATATAGCCAGCGATCCGCTCCCTGAGATAGGACGGAGCAAGGCAAGGGGAAAGACCTCTTTCGGAATCCCTGTCATGTCCGAGAGGGGTTTTAGTGCGTTTACGATAATATCGAGAGCCCCCGAGGCCTTGAACATTCCGACCGCCGTCAGCAATACGATCAGAGCGGGCATAATGTTTATCGACGTCGATATACCATCTTTTGCCCCTTCGATAAACACATTAAAGACATCGACCTTTTTACACATTCCATATACAACTATAGCACATATGGCACAGGGTATAATATAAACGGTTACAGAAGACATGGCGAACCTCTCTTTGATATTTTCACAAGAACAACCCCGATGCAGGCGGCCATGACCGATGTTGTCAGAATCGGGAGGAAGACATCCATGGGGTTGACTGCCCCATGTGTCATTCGCAATGCCGCTATTGTCGTAGGTATAATCTGGATCGATGCAGTGTTGAGCACAACCAGCATGGTCATGTGGGTGGTGGCGGTGGTCTTGTCATCGCTCATGCTGCCGAGGTGACCCATAGCCTGCAATCCGAACGGGGTTGCGGCATTGCCGAGACCCAGCATATTTGCGGTGATATTCATGGATATTGCCTGAAACGCCTGAGATTCTACCGACAACCCGTTAAAGAGCAGTTTTAACACGGGCGAGAGAAGTTTGCTCAGTTTTACGGTCAGCCCCGATTCCTGTGCAACCCTCATAACTCCGCTCCAGAGGCAGAGCGAACCGATTAGCGATATACACAATGTTACGGCGTTGCCGGATTCTTTCAGCACAGCCGATGAGACCTCTTCGATCCTGCCGCTTAATGCCCCGAAAACCACCGATATAACAATAAGCCCGCCGAATATCCACTTCATCATAATATATGCACCCTATGTATATATACACAGCTTGTCAGTTGTTTAGAACACATCGCCCTCTCCGTCACGCCTTAGCGTGACACCTCTCCCAAAGTGAGAGGCAAGGTGACACACAGAATTTGGGATAACCATGGAAAAACACCCGCCGCTGCGAAACCACGGATGACCGAGGGCGGTCATCCCCACAAAGACCACCCCGCCGCTGCGGCGGCAGATCCGC